>JAACJQ010000206.1 GCA_016879935.1 Archangiaceae bacterium
CACGTTCACCACGCCGCCGACGTTCTGGCCGTGGGGCAAAGGCGGCGGCGGCGAGGTGCTCTACCCGCTCGGTGGCGTCTCGTGCGGTGGCTGTCACACGGGGGCCTCGACGCTGCGCACCGGCGTGCTGCAGCTCACCGTCGAGGAGCCGTCGCTGCGTCAGCAGGTCTCGGAGGTCTTCGCGTCGGCGCTGTGGAGCGTGCTCGTCTTCACCATCGCGCTCGTGGCTGCCGTCGCGCTGTCGCTTCGGCTCGTGCTCACCCAGAAGCTCAAGCGGCTCGCGCGGGTGATGCAGCGGGCGGAAGGCGGAGACCTCGTGGTGCGCGCACCAGAGCTGGGCAACGACGAGATCGGGTCGCTGGCGAACTCGTTCAACCGCATGCTGGCGAAGATCACCGAGCTGAAGGTCACCGAGATCGACACCCAGCGCGATCTCGATCGCACGCGCGCCGAGCTGCAGCTCAAGACCGAACTCGGCGCCGCCAACACCCGCCTCGCCACCCGCGTCGACGAGCTCGAGGTGTTGTTCGAGCTCGCGCGCACCATCGCCTCGACGCTCGATCTGAACGAGGTGCTTCAGCGCATCGCCTCGCTGCTGCCGCCGCGGCTCAAGGTCGATCGCTTCTCGGTGATGCTGCTGAACCAGGACGCGAAGCTCGAGGTGCTCAAGGCGTTCCCGCCGAACGAGGGCTCCGAAGGCCTGCTGTTCGAGATCGGAGAAGGCATCGCAGGCCATGCGGCGATCACCCGCAAGTCGGTCTACGTGCCCGATCTCGAGGTCGAGAAGCGCTTCAAGCTGCTCAACGCCTCGGCGATGCGCGGGCGCGGCTGTCTGCTCTCGATTCCGATGCTGCACGGCTCCGACCTGCTGGGCGTGCTGAACTTCGAGCGCAAAGAGAAGGCGAACTTCGATCGAGAAGAGATCGAGTACTTCACCGCAGTCGCCGATCAGGCCGCGATCGCGGTGCAGAACGCGCGGCTGCACGAACAGACGGTCGCGCTGTCGATCACCGACCCGCTCACGGGCGTGCCGAACCGCCGGCACCTCTTCCAGCAGCTCGAGGCCGAGGTGAACCGCGCCACCCGCTACGGAACGCCGGTGTCACTCGTGATGATCGACATCGATCACTTCAAGCACCTCAACGACGCCGCAGGCCACCGCGCAGGAGACGTCGCGCTCAAGCAGGTCTGCGGCGCGCTCAAACACAGCGTGCGCAAGGTCGACACGCTCGCGCGGTACGGCGGTGAAGAGTTCGTCGTGCTGCTCCCACAGGTGGGTCGAGCCGAGGCGCTCGAGGTCGCCGAGAAGCTCCGCCGCGCGGTGGAAGAGACCGAGTTCGAGTACGGCAAGGTTCAGCCCGGCGGGCGAGTGACGATCTCGGTCGGCGTGGCGACGTTGCCCGACGACGCCTCGGAGCAGGCCAAGCTCGTCGACGCCGCAGACTCCGCGCTCTACGCGTCGAAGCGTGGTGGCCGGAACAAGGTGACCGGCTACGCGCCGGGCATGGAGCAGCACCCCGGTCGCGAGCGCGGCCCCTTCTCTCAGAAGCGGCGCACGGGCGAGACGCCGATCGTCAAGGCGTGAGCGGCTTGCGGTCGAGCCCCACGAGGTAGATCTCCATCGAGGCGCCGCGGGTCGCTTCGGGCCGAACGACCTTCACGTCACGGTACGACTTGCGAATCTCGTTGCGGAACGACTCGAAGTCGCGACCCATGAAGAGCTTCGCGACGAAGTGACCGCCGGTTCGCCCACGCAGAATCGACACCTCGAGCGCCTTGCCCGCCAGCGCGATCGAGCGCGCCTCATCGGTGTCTTTGATGCCCGTCGTCTTCGGCGCGAGATCCGACACCACCACGTCGAAGATGCCGTCATGCAGCGACAGCAGCAGCGCGTCGAACTCGGGCGCCAACACGTCGGCCACCGCCGTCTTCACGTTCGGACGATTGAGCGGGCGAATCGGCACGAGGTCGACACCGACGACCTTGCCCTTCGGCCCGACTTCATCGAGCAGGATCTGCAGGAACCCGCCCGGAGCGGCGCCCATGTCGAGCACCACCTGCCCGCGCTCGAAGATTCGAAACCGCTTCGCGATCTCGTCGATCTTGAACGCCGACCGCGCGCGCAGACCCGACGCCTTCGCCTGTTTGAAGAAGCGATCTTTGGGCTGATACGGCCGGTTCGCCATCTCGTCAGTGCTGGGCGGTGGGCGCGCCGCTCTCGGCCGAGAGATCGTCACCGTTGGCGACGCTCTTCACCTTCTCGAAGAGCTTCATGTACCGGGTCTCGGCGTAGTCCTTCACCTTCTCGGCGTTGATGCGGCGGGCGCCCTGGTTCGAGATCAGCGCCTGGAACACGCGCGTCTTCGGTGCGGCCTTGTCGTTCGCGTACACCGTGACGGTCGCCGCGATCGGGCACACGTTCGCGACGGTGACGGCGGCGGTGCAGGCCTGCACGGCGAGATCCTTCGCCTCTTCGTTGAACCACTGCACGTAGATGACGGCGTGCGGGGCGTCGGTGTCGACCTCGAGGCGGCCGAGCTTGTCCTTCAGATCGGTTCCGGCGAGCGCCTCCTTCACGTTGGCCTCGCACTTGGCCTTCACGTCGCCAGCGGCTTCGGCGCGCTCCATGGCCTTCTGCAGATCCTTCAGCTTGAAGCCCGCGTCCTTCGCGATGGCGGGCAGTCGCGCCTCGGGCTTCATCGCCTGCACGCGCGGGTCAGCGAGCGCGAGCGTGGCCTGGCGGAACATCTTGAACTCCTCCTCCGTGAGCTCGACCTTCTCCATCGAGAAGGCGGTGGTGGGCAGGAGCGAAACGGCGACGAGGGCAGCGAGGAACCAACGCATCGGCAAGAGACCTCCAACGGGGGGCTGCGGTATAACCGGAACATGGCTGGCTGTGGGAAGTGCGGAGCGAAGCTGGACATCGGAATCGCAGCCGTCGGCCGAAGGGACACGTGCCCTTCGTGCGGGGCTGATCTCCACGCGTGTGTGCATTGCCGGCACTACGACGAGAACGTCGCCAAGGAATGCAAAGAGCCCTTCGCCGAGGTGCCTGGCGACAAGGAATCCGGCAACTTCTGCGACCTGTACCAGATCGGTGATGGCGTCGATCGCGGCGGCAATGCGTCGAAATCAGCGGCGCTGTCGGCGGCCGAAGCGCTGTTCAAGAAGTAGGAGCACGGCCAGCAACGGCGCTCCGTCGACGCTCGTGCAGCCGGTCTTCGCAGGCGGCTCTCCACATTGCACCGGAGCGCAGCCATCACCTTCGGCGCAGAGCTTCTCGCCACACTGACCAGACGCAGGCGCATCGAGCGTCACCTCGATCGAACCATCAGCCAGCTCGCGAACGTCGTTGAGCGCGAAGCCACTCGGCTGGCCTGAGTAGAGGTTGGAGCCGTTGCTCGGGTTGGTCTTCGAGCGTACCGAGTTCGACGCGTCGTTCAGCAGGCTCGAGCCCGCGCGAAAGAGATCGTCTTCGGCCTTGAAGCGCCGGTTCGCCTCGAGATCGAACGCGCCGTCGGCCTGCACGAGGCGAATGTAGGGATGCCACGCGTCGCAGTTCACGCAGTCGAGAATGCGGTTCACGAAGTCGCCCTCCTTCGCGCCCAGCTTGGGGAAGCTGCCCTGCGACGTCACCGACGCGACCGCGCGATCGACGTGAAAGACCGCGAGCCCACGAACGGGCAACGACTTGTCGAACGCGCCCGGCCCGCGGTTCTCGATGAGGAAGTACTCGTCACCGATGCCGACACGCGCGACGTCGCCGCTCGTCTCGACGGGCCGAAGGGTGATGCGCTGCCTGCCCTGCACCTGAAGCCAGTTCGCCCACCGCAACCGGTACCGCGTCTCGGCGTCGGGCAAGACGATGTTCTGATCGTAGAGCCAGGCGCCCATGAACGAGAGCTGCAGCCCCGCGTAGTTCCCCGCCTCGTCGTAGAGATCGGTCAAGCCGAGCAGGTGCCCGAACTCGTGCACCATCACGAAGACGTCGGTGTCTCCGGCGACGGCGACGTGCGGAATACGAATGCCATCGGCCATGAGCGGGCCATTGGTGCCGCCCGCGAGGTTGTCGCCGCGGTTGAAGTACCCGATGGGAAACGCGATGCCGCCGAACGGAACGTTGGTGAGGAGCATGACGCCATCGGCCCAGCGATCGGGCGTACCCGCGCGGCCGCTCACGTCGAACTGCGTGAAGTCGAGCTGCTCGTCGGTGCGCTTCACCGCGTCACGCAGCAGATCGATACCGGCCGAGAACGAGTTGATGTCACCGCGCGCAACCCGACAGGTGGGGAACTGCGCGGCCGGGAGCGGACAGGAGTCGTACGCGATGGTCGGCCCCACGGTGACGCGCGGGCGATAACGGCCGAGGCTCGCCGTCTCGTAGTAGCGAACGAAGCCGTTCGGATCGTCAGGCGAGAAGAAGCGCTCGAGCTTCGCCCGATCGATCGGCGGGAAGCCCTTCACTTCGACGGGAATCAGCAGCACCCGCGTGTCGCCGAGCGAGGGAGCCTTGTGCGGGCCCACGTCGTCGCGTTGAGCGAAGTGATCCATGTAGTCGGCCTGCGCGAGCGCCGGGAGGAACAGCAGCAAGGAGACGAGTCGTGACACGAGCGCGGTGTCGCACGCCGTCACGCGGCCCTGCAAGTCATCGCGCGCGCGGCGGCGCGTGATCGCCAATCGGAGCGCGTGGCGTCTCACGCAGCGCTTTCAACGATTGCGCGACGGCACGGCACCCGTCGACGACGCCCTTCTTGTCCTCGGTCACGTCGAAGGTCGCGAGCATGACGCCGACGTAGGTCGAGCCCAGCGCACCACCGTAGAGTTCGACGCTCGCTTCTCCGGCCAGCGTCGCGAGTGCCCCGACCACCCCCGAGCCGGGTGGATGCCCCTTGAAGTGCACTCCAGCGAAGCGACTCCTGGCGACCTCGATGGAGTCAGGCTCCGACTGCACCGCACCGAACGACTTCATCGCGCCCGAACGGAAGTTCTCGCGAAACTGATCAGGGTCCATCACGCCGGTCGCTTCGGTGAACGTGAACGCGCACACACCGTCACCGTCGGGCGGCTTCACGCTGAGGTGATCGAGCGTGGGCCGCTGCTCCTCCGACGACGACCAGCCTGGCGGCAGCGTCAGCTGAAACGCGCCGGCGTGCGCGGTGATCGTCTTCGGCTCCTTCTTGCAGCCGAGCAGCGCGAACGTCACTAGAACGGCGAACAGATGGCGCTGCCCCATGAACTCTCCGTGACCGACGTGAAGGCGTGGCTCGACGACGCCTCGCGTCCATCGCCCATCCTCCTCGACGTGCGCAACCACGATGAGTGGAATCACGTGCGGCTCGGCAAGAGCCTCTTCATTCCCCTCGGTGAGCTCGAAGATCGACACGACGAGCTCGACGCGCACAAGGGTTCGCCCATCGTCGTGTTCTGCCACCACGGCGTACGCAGCCTGTACGGTGCGGAGTACCTGCGCGAGCTCGGCCACGACGCCACCTCGATGCAGGGCGGCATCGACGCCTGGTCGCAACAGATCGACCCCACGGTCGAGCGCTACTGAGCCTCGACAGGCCGCCCAAAACCGACTTTCGTTCGCGCTTCATGCACAGCGGAATTCTGAAGTGCGGCTGCCTTCTGGCGTTGGGGTGGGCACTGGCGGCACAGGCGCAAGAGGACGGCGGCGCACCAGCGCTCCAGCTCGACGCGGGCCCTTCGGAGCAGCCCGTCATCGTCGAGCCACCGGAACCTCCGCCGAGCTTCGTCGAGGAGCACTTCCACGGCACGCGTGTGTACACCTCGACCTCGCACTACGAGGTCGGGCTGGTGCTGGGCCAGGGCGGCCTGCTGTTCGCCGACGGGGTCGCGCCGATTCCCCTCAACGGCGTCGTGCTCCGAGAGCGAAACGGCATTCTCTCGTACCTGATCACGGTGTTCGCGGGGCAGGCCTTGAGCTCGTGGGCCATCGCCAGTTCGGCGGTCGAAGTGAAGAACGTGCGCACCTCGAGCTCGACGAACCTTCGGTACAACGCCGATGGCAGCCGCACGGCCGTCACCACCACGACGACCACGGCCGACGTCAGGCAGCTCAAGTCGCAGGAGCAGGTCGATCGCGAGACCGAGGCGTCGAACAAGAGCATCTCGGGCGGCTTCGTCGGCCACACCTTCGGAGACCTCGCGATCTACGCAGAGATCCCCGCGCTGTCGGGCGGCCGGCCTGCGGGCGCCGGCTACGAGTTCACCTTCGGTGGGCACGGTGAGCTGTTCGAGCTCATGCATCTGCCAGTCGTGCTCGACGTCGGCGTTCACCTCGCGAACGTGCGTGTGAAGCGGCCGGTGTCTCCGGGCATCGGTGGGCCGTTCCTCTATCACTCGGCGGGAGGCCTGCTGGGGCGGCTGCACGTGCCGCTCACCCGGTTCGCCGCGGTCTCGGTCGAGTGGGTGCTCAACTTCCTCTCGGTGGGGTACCTGTTCGATCCCGAGGGGCTGCTGGCCGATGGAAGCCGCCCTTTGAGCCCGCTGCGCTTCACGCTCGACGTCTTCGCGACCGACTTCGTGTTCCTGCGAGGTGAAGCGACGTTCGGCATGCTGGGTGTGAGCGATGGCCGGCTCGGGGTCTCGCTGACCGCGGGGGTGCGACTGTGAACGCACGCGTGTTCGTGGTGCTGCTGCTGAGCTCGGCGCAGGCCCTGGCAGCCGACTTTTCGGTGGGCTCACCGCTGAAGGACGAGCGGAAGATCATCTCTGGTCGAGTCGGAGCAACTCCCGGAGACGTGAGCGCGCGTGGACTCTTCGTGTCGGGTACGCGAGGTGGCGTCGCGTACTCGCAGGGCGGCGGCGAGGTGATCGTTCGTGGCGGCCTCCACTTCTTCCAGACCTCGTTCGGCGGAATCCTCGGGGCTGAAGCCGACTTTTCGATCGGCGGGGCCAGCAGCGAGCAGTCGAGCGACGGCACGATGCGTGACCAACGAAGAGAGGGCGGCACGGCCGCAGAGCGCGCCAAGTCGCTGGTGTGGGTCACGTCGCGGCTCGGGGTTCGGGTCTCCCTCTCTCTGCCGATTCTGCAGCTCGGCTCGTCGACCGCGTTTCGCCTGGGCATGCTGGGTGGTGCGTTGCTCGAGGCCAACGGCAGCCGCTCGTTCGAGTTCAGCCCGGCCTTCACGGCTGGCGCTCAGCTGGGCTTCGTTCTCGGCCCACTCTCGGGGCTCGCGTCGTATCTGGCCGTGCCCACGCAGGGCATCGAGCAGACGCTCACGCGGCACACCTTCTCGTTGGAGCTCGGCGTGGGCCCGATTCTGCTGGGCGCTTCGGTGCAGCTCGACGCGGTGACGCTGGAGGCGGTGCGTGGCGTGGCGCAGGGCCCGCTCGAGTCACGGACGATCGGCGTGCACGCGGGCTACCGGTTCCCGCCGTTCGAGGTGCGGTGACTACTTCTTCTCGGGGGCCTTCTCGCTGACCGACGACATGTCGACCGGCACCTTCTTGAACTCGCGCGGCTTGAGCTCGACGCTGAAGGGGAAAGGCCGATCCAGCAGATCGGAGCGAATCTCGAGTTCGTGGGTTCCTTCCATCAGCTTGATGTTCATGCCCACCTGCCCGAGCTTTTGACCCGCACGCCAGACAGTCGCCCCCTTCAGCGGGGGGTTGATGCTGACGGCGATGGTGCCCTCTTCGAAGGTCTTGTCGATGCGCTTGGTGTCGTTGGGCTGGCCGCCCGAGAACTTCTCCTCGTGGCGAATGCCACGCTCTTCGTTGACGAGGAGGATCGTGTCGTTGACGAAGGCGCCGCTCACGCGTTCGAGAGGAGTCTCTCCGAGATCGAGGCGCTGCCGGTTGGGGACGTCGGGGGGCGGAATCACCTGCACCCGCACCCGGGGCTTCGTGACGACGGTGAGCAGAATCGGCGTGCCCTCGTCGAGGCGGCGCGAGTTGAGCAGGTGGTTGATCTGATCTCTGAACAGCAGGCCCAGCACGATCAGCGAGCCCAGCGCGACGATGAGAATGACGGCCTTGAGCCTGCCCGTCTGCCGCGCCTTCATCTCGCGCACGTCGACGAGCTTCGAGACCTCGCTCTTGTCGAACAGCTTCGACTTGCGAGGTGGCGGCGAGGCCTTGGCGGCGGGCACCGCGGGCCGTGACTTTCGCGGGGGTGCCTCGGGCATCGCGCTCGAGGTCGCCCGGCGAGGCGGCGCGGACTTCTTCCTGTCTTCGACGGGCGGCAGCTCTTCGGCGGTCGCGTCGTTGCGCACGGGTACGCGGGTCGAGGTGCGGCGGGGCGCGCGCGCGGCCTCGATCTCGGCTTCTGACGGCCGGCGCGCGATCGAGGTCGCGTAGCTGCGAGACGGCATCACCGTGCCGGCAGGGAGCTGGAACCCACCGATGCTGGGGCCGTCGTCGCCCTCGTCGGGCATCATCGTGGGCTGATCGCCGGAGTCGGGGTCGAGATCGGGCGCGACCTCGTCTTCGTCACGCGTCATGCCCGGCCCGCGTTCGGGCGGAGGCGGTCGCAGCGGCTCGGTGATCTGCAGCGGCTGTTGACCGCCCGGGTTCGACGCCAGCTCGGTCTGCGAGGGCTTCTCTTCGTAGAGCGGCTGCGCAGGCTCGGCGATGGGGTTCGAGACGCTGCTCTCCGAAGCAGGCGCCGGGGCGCCGAGGCGGGCCTCTTCACGCAGACGATCGGCGAAGATCGTCTCCATCAGCTCGCTCACCTGCACGCTGGTGGCGACGGTGCCTTCCTGAACGAGGTACTGCTCGAGCGCCATCTGGAACTGGCGGGCATCGCGGTAGCGATCTTCGGGGTCCTTGGCGAGCGCGCGCATGATCACGTCGTCGAGCGACGTGGGCACCTCGGCCACCTGTGACGGCTTCTCGATCGCGCACTCGAGCGCGGCCTGGAGCGTGGCGATCTCACTGTCACGCTTGAGCGGGCGAACGCCGGTGATGAGCTCGTAGAGCACGAGGCCGAGCGCAAAGATGTCGGTGCGCGCGTCGAGCGGTTTTCCGCCGGCCTGCTCGGGCGCCATGTACGCGAACTTGCCCTTGATGGCGCCCGACTTGGTGTTCGACACCTGATCGGCCGCCTTCGCGATGCCGAAGTCGACCAGCTTCACCGAGCCGTCGAAGCTGACGAGGATGTTCTGCGGAGAGATGTCGCGGTGGACGATGCGCAGCGGCCGGCCCTGCTCGTCCATGCGGGAGTGCGCGTAATAGAGGCCCGCGGCGGAGTCGGCGACGATGCGGGTCGCGAGCGGGCGGGCCACCCACTGCCCGGTGCTCCACGCGCGGCGCATGATGCGGCCGAGATCTTCACCGTGAATGAACTCCATCGCGATGAAGAAGGTGCCGCCGTGTTCACCCAGGTCGTAGATCTGCGCGATGTTCGGGTGGTTGAAGCGAGAGGCGATGCGCGCCTCCTGCAGGAACATCGCGACGAACTCGGGGTCTTCGGCGAGGTGCGCGAGAATTCGCTTCACCACGATGTGGCGGTTGAAGCCCTCGATGCCCGTCTGGCGCGCGAGCCACACTTCGGCCATGCCGCCGGTGGCGAGCTTCTTCAGCAGCTGGTATTTGCCGAACGACTGACTCACGGAGAGCCCGGGAGCTTAGCGGCAGATCGTCATCTCCAACCACAATGTTCCTGAGCGCTTACCTCGCCGTCGTCCTGAGTCAGCCAGTGCCGGAGGGCTTTGTCCCTGAAAACACGGCTGACAAGACGGCTTTCGCGGTCAAGGCCGATCGGTCAGGGTACAGCTTCGACTGGTCTGACAGCGAAGATCGCCTGCGGGGAACGGTGTCGCCCAGCGAGCTGTCATCGGGAGACCCGCTCACCGTCTCCGTCGCGCTGGGCAGCTTCGCGGGCGGCGACTTCGAGGGGCCAATCACCCTCGGCCTCGAGCAGGTCGACGGCGACTGGAAGGCCCTCGAGACGGTCGCGGCGCCCAGGGCCGAGCCCCGGGTGTGGAACGCGACGTTCACGCCGCCTGCCGCTGGGCGCTACGCGGTGAAGGTGACCTTCCGCTCGAGCCGGCAGAAGTCGGTGCGAGGGCTGGTCGAGGTGGGCATGGGTCGCGTCTCCACCACGGTCGGGCTCGGCGTCGGAATCGGAGCGATTCTGCTCGCGGTGGTGTACGGGCTCTTCATTCTCTTCGGAAAGAAAGACGGAGCCACCAGTGAAGCCCCAGGGCCCCCGCCGACTGCGTGAAGATCTGATCGCTCAAGCCTGCCTCGAGGCGTACGGCAGCGTGCGTCACGACGGGCGGCTCTCTGACCGCGCGCTCGACTTCGTGCTGCGGCAGCGCAAGCAGCTGTACTCGAACGAGCGCCGGGTCGTCGCCGAGCGCGTCTACGCCCTGCTGCGCCGCCAGCGCCTGGTCGACTTCCTCGCCGAGAAGGGCTGGAAGGGCTTCGCGGCGCTCTCGGTGAGCCACAAAGATCTCGTGCGCCTGGGCATCTCGCGCCTGGTCGAAGGTGAAGACGCCGACGCCGTCGCCGACACGATGGCCTTCAAGGGCGACGACGCCAAAGCGCTGCGCCACATCTTCGACACGCGCGCGAAGCTCGAGAAGCTGCCGTCGCTCGAGCGCTTCGCGATCGAGGCGTCGCTGCCCGACTTCGCCGCCGCCAAGCTCGTGGAAGAGGTCGGTGACGAGGCCTTCGCTGCAGCCGAGGCGATGAACGTGCGAGGCCCGCTGGTGGGTCGCGTGAACACGCTGCGCGGTACGCGAGAGCAGTGCATCGCAGCGCTCGAGCAGGAAGACGTTCGTGTCACGCCCACCCTGCTCTCTCCGCTGGGAATCCTCATCGAGACGCGCACCAACGTGTACTCGCTCGAGGCCTTCAAGAAGGGCCTCTTCGAGGTGCAAGACGAAGGCAGCCAGCTGCTGGGCATGCTCGTCGATGCGCCACCGAAGAAGGTCGTCGACGCGTGCGCGGGCGCAGGCGGCAAGACGCTCCAGCTGGCGGCGCAGATGAAGAACCGCGGCGATCTCTACGCGCTCGACATCGGTGAGCGGCGCCTCGAAGAGCTCAAGGAGCGCACCCGCCGCGCCGACGTTCACAACGTTCGCATCAAGCCGATCACCGACGACGACAAGGCGCTCGAGCCCGTCGCCGCGCTGGTGGGGCAGGCCGATCGCGTGATGATCGACGCGCCGTGCAGCGGGTCGGGCACCTTCCGCCGCAAGCCCGACGCGCGTTACCGCCTCACGGAGGAGTCGCTGAAGGAGCACGTCGAGATTCAGAAGCGGCTGCTCGAGCGCTTCTGCCCGCTGGTGAAGCCCGACGGGCTGCTCATCTACGGCACGTGCAGCTACTTCCGCGACGAGAACGAAGACGTCGTGAAGTGGTTCCTGGGCAAGCACCCCGAGTACTCGCTGGTGCCGGCCGAACGTTCGCTCGGCAAGGAGCTCGCGGCGAAGACCTGCCGCGACGGGTTCCTTCGCCTGTTCCCGCACCGCCACGGCACCGACGCCTTCTTCGGCGCGATTCTCAAACGCGCGAAGTAACCTCGGCTGCATGAGCGAGAACGCGCTCGTTCCCAGCATCGACGTCGCCACCCCCGAGCGCGTCTCGGTCGAGCTGCCCGTCGCCGGCATCGGTTTTCGTGCGCTCGCCTACGCCATCGACGTGGCGATGCTGTTCGGCTCGGCCCTCGTCCTCTACTTCGGCTACTCCCTCATCGGCCCCAGCGCGTTCGAGGTGTACCAGGGCCTCTCGAGCCTCGAGCGCGCGGCCGGGCTGCTGCTCCTCTTCGTCGCCATCTGGGTCTACTGGACGGGCCTCGAGGTGCTCTGGCGCGGGCAGACGCTGGGCAAACGGCTCATGCGCATTCGCGTGGTGCGCTCCGATGGCTCACCGGTGGGCGCGTTCGAGAGCGCGGTGCGCAACCTGCTGCGGCTGATCGACTTCCTGCCGGGCTGCTACCCCATCGGCGTCATCACCATGCTCATCGATCGCCGCCACCGCCGCCTCGGCGACATCGTGGCCGGCACGATCCTCGTGCGCGAAGAGGACTTCGATCTCACCCGCTACGAGAAGACGCCCGAGCGCTCACAACGAACGCTGGGCACGGCCGAGCTCGAGGTGGTGACCTCGTTCTTGAGCCGCATGAGCTCGCTCGACGCCGACGCGCGCCTCCGCATCGGCAGACAGCTCTGCGCCCGCTTCGGAGCGAAGGACGCGGCGATGGACGAAGCTGCCGTTCGTTCGTTCCTCGAGTCGTTCGGGAGCGGCGAACAACCGGGCGGGATGAACGCCTTCGTCGTCAAGCGGGTGGCTGATTGGCGCCTGCTCGAACAACTGCTGGTCGGGCTGCGTGGTCGAACGGTGACGCTCGCCGATCTCTCCACGGTCGATCGGCTCTACCGGCGCACCTCTGCCGATCTCGCGCACGCTCAAGCCTTCTTCGGCGGCACCGACGTGCACCGCTACCTGAACCAGCTCTGCGGCCAGGCCTACGGCGCGATCTACCAGCGCACCGGCGAGCGGCTGAGCGGCGTCATCACCTTCTACTCACGCACCTTCCCCGCCGTGGCGCGCGAGACCATGGGCTACACGAAGGCCGCGGCCGCGTTGATGGGGCTGGGGCTGGTGCTCGGCCTCACGACGGTCTGGCTGTCGCCGGGAGGAGCCGCGCTCATTCTCGAGCCCACGATCATCGACCACATTCAGCGCCGCGAGCTGTGGACCGATCAGCTCCTCGAGCAGCTGCACCCGGCAGAGGCGGCGATCGCGATCTTCACCAACAACCTGCGCGTGTGCTTCGCGGCGTTCGCGGCGGGCATCACGGCGGCGACCGGCACGGTCTTTCTGCTCATCTACAATGGCGTTCACGTCGGAGCGATTCTCGCCGCCTGCGCGCAGAACGACGTCGCCGGCACCATGCTCTCGTTCATGTCGGCGCATGGGCCTGTGGAGCTGTCGATCATTGCCATCACCGGCGCGGCGGGCCTGGTCATCGGGCACGCGCTGATCGAGCCGGGCGAGCGGCCGCGCGGCCTGGTGCTCCGGGAGCGGGCGACGAAGGCGGTGCAGCTGGTGCTCGGCTGCAGCCCGTTCCTCGTGGCCATCGGCATCGTCGAAGGGTTCGTCAGCCCAGGGCCGTTCTTCCCCTGGCCGGTCAAATTGCTGCTCGGCGTCGGCACCGGCTTCGCGTTCTGGCGCTATCTGCTGCGAGCCGGCCTGCCCCGCGCCGAGCTCAAGCCGCCGGCCGCGTCTCGAGATGTTTGACCAGCGCGAGCGCCTGCTCGACGTGCTCCTTCACGCGAATCTGCGAGTCGAAGCGGTGGCGCACGACGCCGGCACGATCGATGACGAAGGTCACCCGCCCGGCGATGAGGCCGAAGGTCTTCTTCACGCCGAGCGCTTTCGCGCCGACCCCACCCGGGTCGGACAGGAGCAGAAACGGCAGGCGGTGGTGCGTCTTGAAGCTCGCGTGGCTCGCGGCGTCGTCGGCCGACACGCCAATCACCTCGGCGCCCGCCTGCTTGAAGTCTTCGTACGAGTCGCGAAACGAGCAGGCCTGCGCGGTGCAGCCGGCGGTCTCGTCCTTCGGGTAGAAGTAGAGCACGACGGTCTTCTTGCCGACGTACTCCGAGAGCTTCACGCGCGCGCCGCTCTCGCCCACGAAGGTGACGTCGGGAGCCTTCTCGCCAATCGATGCCATGGCCCGACCTAGCGGCCTGCCTCGGCGCTCGCAACGCGATGTATCGTCCGGCCCAATGCTCCCTTCCCCATCGAACGACCCCGTCTTCAACGCCGAAGCGCTCAAGCTGCTGCTGCAGGTCGCGTGGGCCGACGATCAGCTCGACCCAAAGGAGCGCGCGTTCGTCGCGAAGCTCGGCCCCGCGTGGCACGTGCCCGAGGCGATCATGGCGGTGCTGCTCGATCACCTCGACCGCGGAAAGCCGCTCCCGCAGCCGAACGTGACGCTGCTGCGCACGAAGCCCGACGCGGTGATCGCGAGCGCCGAGGCGTTGATGGCGGCCGATGGGGTGATCGACGCCGTCGAAGCCGACTTCATGGACCAGGTGCGGGAGCTGCTGGGGCGCTGACGTTCAGCCGACCGAGTGGGCCAGCGTGGCGCGGCGAATGGCGTACGGAGACTGCGCGCGGCGCTCGAGCACGATCGTCTCCCACGCCTCGTTCAGCGAGCGCATGGTGGCTTCGTCGCCGCCGGCGTCGGGGTGGTGCTTGCGCGCGAGCGCGCGGTAGCGATCACGAATGACGTCGTCGCTGTCGCTCTCGATGCAGCCCAGCACGCTGTACGGGTTCTTCGAGTCGAGGCTCTTGAGCCAGGCCTCCAGGCGCTCCTTCACGCCACCGAACACGTTCGCCGTCGGCGCGACCTGGTTGGGCGTTCGGGTGCGCACCTTGGTGTCGGCGCGGAAGACCTCGGTGTACATGCTCGAGACCCAGCGCTGGCACTTCGGGCACTGGAAGTACCGAATGGTGCCGCCGCCTCCGGTGGACGAAGACATCGTCACGCCGCAGTGGGTGCACTCGACATCGACGTTCTCGAGGGTCACCGACTTCGCCGATCGCATCAAAGGGGTCGCTCCGCTGTGCTACAGGTCTGTGACCGGTTGTACCCCCGCGTGATCGGGGGGCAATTTTCTGGCCGACCACCTGTTCCCTTCCGGCATCATGAGCACCGCCATGCGTCTCCCCGCCCTCCTCGCCTGTCTGTGTCTGGCTGCCCCAGCCCTCGCGCAGCCCAAGAAGTCGGCGTTCGGAAACACGAAGGACGACGAGGAAGCGACCCCGAAGAAGATCGCACCTGCACCTACAGCCGGGCCCGACGTGGCGTTGTTGCGAGGGCTGCTGTTCGCCACCGAGCCGAACCCCCTCGAGGTGCGCACCCAGGCCATCGAAGACCTGGGCCTGTTGGGAGACGCGCGCGCCCTCAACCCGCTGGCAGGCATGATCTTCGACCCCAACCCGAGCATCTGGGGTGCAGCCCTTCGGGCCATCGGCGCCATTCGTCACCCGCGGGCCGAAGAGATCCTCTCGAACATCATTCGGCACCCTTCGCTGTCCGAGGCGCACAAGCTGAAAGCGCTCGAGTACCTGCCGTTCCAGAACACGGCGTCGGCGATTCGCTTCATCGCGTCGGTTCAGCGAACCACGACGCTCCCGACCGGCGTTCAGAACCTGGGCCGGCGCATCATGTTGGAAGTTCCCCTCGCCCGCGGAGGCACGCAGTGATCGACCAGCGCATCACCTTTCTCGGCGCCGGCAACATGGCGAACGCGATCATTCGTGGCCTCATTCGTTCGGGCGAGAAGCCGTCGAACATCACTGCCACCGTGAAGCGCGAAGAGAAGAAGGTCGAGCTCGAGCAGACGCACGGCATCAAGGTGGGCTTCGACAACGTGGCCGCCGCGCGTGATGCCGACATCGTGGTGCTGGCCGTCAAGCCGCAGGCGATGGACAAGCTTCTGACGCAGATCGCACCCGTGATCGACGCGAAGAAGCTCGTCATCTCGGTCGCAGCCGGCGTGCCCATCGCCGCCATCGAACGCCGCTTCGGCAGTGGCGCCCGCATCGTGCGCTCCATGCCCAACACCCCGGCCCTCGTGGGCCTCGGAGCGACCGCCGTCTCGGGTGGAGAACACGCGACGCCGGCCGATCTCGAGCTGGCGAAGAAGATGTTCGACGCGGTGGGTACGACCTACGTGCTCGACGAGGTGCTGCTCGACGCCGTCACCGGGCTCTCGGGCAGCGGGCCCGCGTACATCTTTCTCATCATCGAGGCGCTGTCAGACGCGGGCGTGAAGGTCGGGCTGTCGCGTCACGTGGCGCTCAAGCTCGCGGCCCAGACGGTGTACGGCTCGGCGAAGCTGCTGCTCGAGACGGGCGCGCACCCGGGTACCTTGAAGGATCAAGTGACCAGCCCCGGCGGCACGGCCATCGCGGGCCTGCACACGCTCGAGGCGGGCGGGCTGCGAACCACGCTCATCGACGCGGTCGAGGCTGCGACCCACCGCGCCAAGCAGCTCGGCGACAGCTTTCTGGAAAAGCAGTGAGGGCGAGGCAGGCTCCACCGCGAGTCTGCACGCCGTGTGAACGAGGACGAACGCCATGAAGATGACCCCGCTCGACATCCGCCAGAAGCGCTTCGAAGTGAGCTTCCGCGGCTATTCGAAGAAGGAGGTCGAGGGCTTCCTCGAGTTGACCGCCAGCGAGTTCGAAGAGGTGGTGCGCGAGAACATCTCGCTCAAGGAAGAGCTCAAGCGCACGCAGTCGCGCCTCGAGACGCACCTCGAGCGCGAGAAGACCCTGCAGGAGACGATGGTCACCGCGCAGCGCATCTCCGAAGACGTGAAGGCCCAGGCGCGCAAGGAGGCCGAGGTGAAGCTCGCCGAAGCCGAGCTGCAGGCCGAGAAGATCGTCGCCACCGCGAGCAACCGCATCGTCGAGCTCAAGGGAGACATCGCCGAGCTTCGCCGGCAGAAGGTGCAGTTCGAGGCGCAGCTCGAGCAGACGATCGAGTCGCACCGCAAGCTGCTCGACACCTTCAAGACCGAGCAGCCGAGCGCCGAGGTCGCCTACCTGGTGAAGAAGACCGGAGAATGAGCTGGGCGAAGGCCGTCGCGGGCGGAGTCGAGCTGAGCGTGCTGGTGCAGCCTCGCGCCTCGCGAACGAAGGTCGTTGGTGAACACGATGGGCGGCTGAAGATCGCCCTGTCCGCACCTCCCGTCGATGGAGAGGCGAACGCCGCGCTCATCGAGTTCTTGAGCGACGAGCTCGGCACGAAGAAGGCGGCCGTCGAGCTGATCGAAGGCGACACCTCGCGGCGGAAACGCGTTCGGGTCACCGGAGTCGAGCTCGACGCGGTCTTGAAGCTCGCGAGCTGAAGCACACCGTTCGGGTGGGCACTGGTCGACAAGGCCACTTCGCCGTTTGATGGTGAAGCGCATGCTCGCCGCGTTGCTGACAGCCGTGCTGGCCTCGTCGCCTCCTCCTGCCGAGGGGCCGATCGATCTGCCTGCCTTCGCGACGGCTGCGCCCGTGAAGACGGTGACCTTCGACTCGCCCCGCTTTCACCTGGTGGCGTCGGAGCGGGCGGAGCAGCCGGCACGAGCGCTCGCTCCGGAGCTCGAGCAACTGCGCGACGAGGTGGCGCAGCTCATCGGCCGAGACTGGAAAGGGTCGACCGAAGTGCGCGTGGCGCTGGGCCGTGAGGAGTACGAGGCCATGGCGCTGCCCGGTTCACGGCCTCCCGGCTGGGCGGTGGCGCTGGCGTGGCCGGACGCGAACGTGGTGCTGGTCGACGCGCGCACCATCGCCACCTCGGAGGGCAAGACGACGCTGCGCCACGAGCTGGTGCACATCGCGCTGGGCCGATTGGGCAAGGGCTGGCCGCGCTGGTTCCAGGAGGGCGTCGCGCAGATGGTGACGCACGAGCGCCAGTTTCGCACCGAGCACTACTCGACGATGGCGATCGCCATCGCGACGAACCGGCTGTACCCGTTCGAGGCGCTGCGAGAGGGCTTCCCCGAGCGGCCGCAAGACGTCGAGGTCGCGTACGCGCAGAGCTCGGAGTTCGTGACCTTCCTCTTCGCGCGTCACGGCCCGGAGCAGTTCGGCGAGCTGATCGACTTGATGGGCCAGGGCGTGATCTTCGAGCAGGCGTTCGCGCGGGCGTTTCACACCTCGCTCGATCTGGAAGAGCACGCGTTCGTCGAGCACGTCGCCATGCGGTACCCGTGGTGGCCGGTGCTCTTCATGAGCGGGTCGCTGCTGTGGACGATCGCGTCGGTGCTGATGGTGGCCGCGTTCATTCGGCGGCGCCGCGCGGTGGCGGCCCATCGAGAGAATCAGAAGCGCCTCGAGCAGCTCGAAGACACGGCGGTCGTCCTGTTGGGCACCCTGCCCTGGGCGGTGAACGACGATGGCGGGCCCGTCGTCGACCCGATCCCCGGGTTCCCCTGGCGGATCACGTCGGTGCGCACGGGCTCATGATCTTCGCGGTCGCGCTCTCGGTTCTGGGTCAGCTCGATCTGGCCATGATGGCCGCCGATCAGTGCGACTTCGATCGGGCGCTGGCGCTCAGCGACCCGTCGCGTGGGGTCTCGGGCAAGCAGGCGTCGCTCTTCCGCGCGCGAATGTTCGTCGAGCTGGGACGCGGAGCCGAGGCGCTGAAGGAGATCGATCGCATTCCGGTGATCGCACCCGAGCTGTTCGAACCCGGCCAGCGCTCGTACCTGAAGGCGATGGCGCTGGGCCTCTCGAAGCGCTTCGACGAGGCGGCACGCGAGCTCGAACTTGCCGCAAAGGCCGGCTTCGACCGCGACCTCATCGAGGCCGAACGTGCGATCGCCGAGCTCGAACAGGGCCGCTGGGCCGAGGCGGAGCGGCGACTGACCCGACTGTTGAGCTCACCCCGCGCGATGAAGGAGCTGACCAGCAGCGTGTACAACCTCGCGTGCCTGCGCTCGAAGCAGGGCCGTCAGACTGAGGCGCTCGAGCTGCTGCGATCGGCCATCGCCTCCGGGTACGGTGACTTTCGGCACCTCTCGACCGACCCGGATCTCGAGGGGCTGCGCCGCGCGTTCCCGAACGAAGTGAAGGCACTCCTTCGGCGCCCTGCACAGTGCACGACCTGGTGACTTCAGCGCTTCAGCCGCCTCTCGAGCAACGGCTCAGGCGCGCTCATCGACGAGGCACTTGAGGGCGCTGGGCTGCGAGAAATCGACGTCACTCGCGCCGAACGACGTCACCCGCCGGCTCTTTCGGGCGCCGAGGCCACGCGCCACCTGCGCCTCGAACTCCTCCAGGCTCAGGGCCTCGACGTTGCACATCGAAAGCAACAGGCCCTTCGGCGCGAGCACCTTCTCGGCCACGCTGACGAGCTGGTGGTAGTCGCGGCTCGCCGTGAAGCGACTCGTCTTCGTGGTCGCAAACCCGGGCGGGTCGAGCACGATCAGATCGAACTGCTCCTGCTTCTTCGCGAACCGGGCGAGCCAGTCGAACGAGTCACCTGCGATGAAGTCGAAGCGATCGGGCGTGACGCCGTTCTTCGAGAGGTTCTCTTCACCCCAGTCGAGCACCTTGCGCGAGGCATCGACGTTCGCGGCTCGGGCGGCGCCTCCCAACCGCGCAGCCACGCCGAACCCGCAGGTGTACGAGAAGAGGTTCAACACGCGGCGGCCCTTCGCGTTCGCCCGCACCCAGCGACGGGCCTCGCGCGCATCGAGATACAGCCCGACCGACAACCCGTTCGAAGGCCGAATCACGAAGTCGAGGCCGAGCTCACGCACCACCAACTCCGGAGCAGCGGCACCGGCGATCGGCTCCACCGGCGCCAACGCGTCGACTGCTTCGTTCGCGGCGCGCTTCGCTTCCCGGGGCCGGTACTTCACGTACACGCTCGAGACAGGCCCCAGCAGCAGCTCGCCCAGCCGCCTGGCTTCGTCGCGCGTGGCCTCCCGATAGAACGAGAGCACGGCTATCGGGCCGAACACGTCGACGGTGACGCCGTTCAGCTCGCCGTCGATCCACCTGAAGCAGGTGGTGTCGTCGGGCAGGCGCTCACGTCGGCGCGCAAGCTGCGTCTTCAGGAGCGCTTCCACACCGCCTCGACGGCCCTCGCGGCCTCGTGCTCCAGCGCCAGGTGGGGCGTGGCGAGCAGCTGTCCCTCACGCACGGCGACGCGCCCGTTCACGATCGTCCACGCGGCGCGGGTCTGGCTCAGCTGCATCAACAGGTGCGGCGTGAAGTTGCCGGCCTCCTGCGGCGGAACGAAGTCGTGCACGACGAGATCGGCGATCGCGCCCACGTCGAGCGTTCCCGAGGGCTGGCCGAACACCATCGTGCAGAGCTCGGCCGGGCCTCCGACGAGGAACGTCGCCATCAGGTTGTCGGGGTCGAGCATGCGGCCCGAGCGCGCCAGCGTCATCACGCCGGTGAAGCTCGCGGCCAGCTCTTCCCACCACGTGCCGCTGCCACCGGTGCCGAGGCCGACGAGGTTCTGACTCAGCAGCACCGCCTCCATGCCGAGCGCGCTGCCGCCTTCGAGCGTGTGCGTGAGCCGGGGACTGAGCGCGATGAGCGTTCTCGTGCGCGCGAGGCGCTGGGCTTCGGCGCGATCGATCGCG
>JAACJQ010000207.1 GCA_016879935.1 Archangiaceae bacterium
CCCCCCCTCCCCCCGCCCCCCCTGTTCCTGCTGGCCATCGCGCGGCTCGACTGCGGGTGGCTCGTCTGCGGGTGGCTCGGCTGCGGGCGGCTCGGCTGCAGGCGGTTGTCCTTGCCCGGAGTACGAAGAGTGCGTCGCAAACTCGTGCCTCCGCCGCTATTTCGGCATCAGCGTGGTCGTCCCCTCCAAGGTCAGGTCACCGGTTGTCATTCAAGCGACACTTCAACCTGTACCAGGCCGTTTGCCGAACCCTCCTGCGACTCTCTCTGTTGGTGCCAGTCTCGATGGCTCCGTCGCTTGGTCCGACACGCTCACCTCGCTTCCGGACGGAGGCTACGCGTCTGCGACCGCCTTTCCGGCAAGCACGGAAGGCGACTGGACACTGACCGTCGCATGGCCAGACGGAGGTCCCTCTGGAACAGGTGCAACCAAGGTCGACCTACGTGGACCACAGTTGCGAGTGACCTGGCCGTCGGCGCCGCAGCCGATTGCCCAACCAAGTGGCGCTGACTTCAGGGACCTGAGCGAGCCATTGGACGCGGGTGGGTTCTGGCGTCGCTCTGCTGTGATTCCTGTGCGCGTCGAATCAAGCAGTCAGGACCTTGTCCCAGCCTCAATTCGGGTGAGTCTGGGAGGCGAATTCGGCAATGTGCCCATTGGATGCACCGGGGACGGTGGGATCGGTGATGGCGGGCTCGCCGACGGCGGCTTCTGTCGAATCGTCCCTTTGCCAGTCGCGTTGGGAACGTTCTCTGGTCTTCGTGGAAGCCTCGAAGTTCTCGCCACTGCTTTTGACGATGTGGGCAACACAGCCGTTGCTGACGCCGGAATCGTTCAAATTACTCGATGGGGATTCAGCTACCAGTCATCAGCCGGGAACGGGTTTGCGCTTGGTTTTGGCGGTTCTCTGGTCATTCCATCTACAGGAAACTCGACGCTGACGGTCCTGGACAGCGCTGGAGGTTTGCTAAGTTCCCGCAGCTTGGCGATGCCCCCAACCAACAACGTTGGCATTGGACAGGAGGCACCTCAGGTTGTCTACGTCCTCGAGTCGGGTACCCTCTCTCGTGGTGAAACATATGTGTTGAAGACAGAGGCTCAGTTGTCGGATTGGGCCATCGAAGAGCGGCGGGATGATCTATTCCCATATCCACTGGTCGCAGAGAGCAGCGTCTCCGCACTCTATAGTTCGAGCGGCAGAGTCAAGGCGTCGTGGGCAAGCTATCAAGGAACAGTCGCCACAACGGGACTTGCCGAAATTCTAACATTTGACGGCGGCATCGCGGGTGCGGCGGCGAACGGTGGCCAGGTCCATGTGACAGACGGCTACAGCGTCTTCGCCTTCAGTGGTTCGACCACAAGCTTCAACCGCTTGGGAGGCCAGATGCGCATCCAGACGCCGCCTGGCTTTTCCTCAATCACACATCTCATCGGCTCAAGCACCGGCTTTTCCGGGAGCGGCAACAGCGGAGGGGTCAACCGACACTTCGACGGTAGCCTCTTCTCGTTTGCTCCATGGGGGGCTGGATTTACAGAGGTTCTTGGACAGCCAATCAAAGGCCAGAACAACCTGTATTTCATCCAGATGTTCGGATCGTGGTCGACGGTGTGTTTAACTAGGCAGATGACCGGTTCGACCAATTGCGTCGCCGGAACAATTTCAGACAATCTGGTCTCCATTGCGCTCGGAGGCTCCAAAACGCTCTTTGTCTCGCTCGTCCGAGGCGGCGTTGCGTTTCTTCAGGTTCGGGATTCTGACACGTTGGTGTTTCGAGACGAAGTGCGGTTGCCAGGAGTGACGGGCGCCTGCACTGGGTTGACTCCAACCTGTATTCAGGGGAGTCCATTTGTCGGGTGCGTCGACTCTACAGGCAGGATTGTCTTTGTCTCGACAGACGCAAGGGGGGTCGACACCTTGGCGGATTGGCCGATGCAAGGGCACGATCCCGGTCGAACCTATAATCATAAGACAAGCCTCGCGCCCTACGCGTGCCCGTGATGCGCATTGCTGGTTTGTTCCACTACCCCGTGAAGTCTCTGCGGGGGCTTGCGGTCGATGAACTGACGCTCGAAGCCCGTGGTCCACGGCACGATCGCGAGTGGATGGTTGTCGACTCCAACGGCCGCTTCCTCACCCAACGCACCACCCCGCGTATGGCATCGTTGACGGCGCGACTGAGGACCGGCCAACTCGAACTCTCCGACGACCTCGGAGCCGTGCTGCTCGTCGAGCCCACCTCGACGTCCTCGCGCGACGTCACCGTCTGGAGAGACACCGTCACCGCCACCGACTGCGGAGACGCCGCGGCGACCTGGCTCACGGCCCGCCTCGGCCAACCGTGCCGCCTCGTGCGAATGCCCGACTCCACCATTCGCCCCGTCGACCCGAAGTACTCACCGCGTCCCGACGCGCACACCACCTTCGCCGACGCCTACCCGGTGCTCCTCACCAACGCCGCGTCGCTCGACGACCTCAACACCAACCTCCCCGCGCCCCTCGGCATGGAGCGCTTCCGCGCGAACGTCGTCATCTCCGGCGCTCCCGCGTGGGCTGAAGACGAATGGCGTGCTGTCACGCTCGGTTCCATCACCTTCGACCTCGTCAAACCCTGCGCCCGCTGCGTCGTCATCACCACCGACCAACGCACCGGTGAACAACCGAACGGCTCCGCCCCGCTCTCGACGCTCGCGCGCCTGCGTACGCTCCAGCCCTTCGGCGCCATCTTCGGCCAGAACGCCGTGCACCGCTCCACAGGCACGCTCCGCGTTGGCGACGAGCTTCACGTCGTCACCACGCAACCCCGACCCTCGTACCGCGCGCTCGAGCAGTAGATCGGCGCCACGAGTGCAGCACGCGATGGGACTCGCAGGGTTCCGCAGGAGCCGCGACGCCTCATCAACCAGCACGAGCGAGTTTCCGCTCTGGGCTGGTCGAGAAGTAGCCGTCACCGCCCGCTCGGACGAGAGTGGCGCGCGTGAGAACGCTCCTGCTCCTCGTCACCTGTTTCACCGCCGCCTGCGCCGCGCCCGGCCGGCTCAACGTCGCCTTGAGTGCCGACCAGCTCGACCGTGAGCTCAGCAAGAGCTTTCCCGTCACCCGTTCGGCCAGCGTCGTCTTCCTCGAGCTCGCCGACCCGAAGGTGAAGCTCGTGCGCGGCTCCAACGATCTCGGTCTCTCGCTACGCGCCTCGGTCGGCATCGCCGTGCTCCGCCTCGAAGGCGTGCTCACCGTGCGCGGAACGCTCCGCTACCAGCCCGACGACGGTCAGTTCTTCCTCGATGCGCCCGCGGTCTCGAGCTTCGAAGTGCCCGGCCTGCCCGCCGCCGAATTGCCCGAGGTGCTCTCATTCGTGAACGACGTCGTGCGCACCGTGCTGCCCACCGTTCCGCTCCACCGCCTCGAGCGAGGCAGCGCGCGCTGGTTGCTCAAGGCCGTCAAGGTCGAAGACGGTCGCGTCATCGCAGAACTCGGCGCCTGACGGCCGAGGTTGATCCGCGCCCGGCGGTCTCGACGCCTCGTGCGCGCCGCTCCGTCGATGCGGAATGCTCCCGCGCACGTTCGAGCCAGGTCGCCCCCGAGTCGGTGCTCGTCGACGCGCAGTCGAACCACCCGACCTCGACGTGGGCGGTGACGTGTTCTCGCTCGAGTAGGTGCTCTCGTTCATTCCGTTCCACCGCTCGAGGAGACTCACAGTCGCGGCCCGTCAGTCGCGGCCGTCTTGCAGTCGGCTCGCCGAGATCGCCGTCACACTCGTTCTCAGACCCAGTCGCTGGCCGTCAGAGTCGCTCGTTGTCAGAGTCGCTCGCCGTCAGAGTCGCTCGCCGTCAGAGTCGCTCGCCGACAGAGTCGCCCGTCGTCAGAGTCGCTCGCCGACAGAGTCGCCCGTCGTCAGAGTCGCTCGCCGTCACGTCACTCGCCGTCACGTCACTCGCCGTCACGTCACTCGCCGTCACGTCACTCGCCGTCACAGTCGCTCGCCGTCACGTCGCTCGCCGTCACAGTCGCTC
>JAACJQ010000208.1 GCA_016879935.1 Archangiaceae bacterium
CCTTCGCGCTTGAGCGTCTCGAGCGCGTCGATGGCTTCACCCCGCTCGAGCGTGTCGATGCCGCACGAGTGCAGCTGCAGCAGCTCGACGTGGTCGGTCTTCAGCGCCCGCAACGACTGCTCGAGCTGCGAACGAATGCCGCGCGCGCTCCAGTCGCTGCGAGAGAAGCCATCGGTCGCCCCGCACTTGGTGAACAGGTGCACCTGGTCTCGACGGCCGACCAGCGCGCGCCCGAGCAGCTGCTCACTGGCGAGGTATGCGGACGCGGTGTCGATGACGTTCAGGCCTGCGTCGATGGCAGGGTGAAGCAGCGCGGCCACCTTCTGATCAGTCACGCCGTCGTCGAAGCCCAGCTCGGAGCCACCAAAGCCGAGCACGCTCACCTCGAGGCCAGTCTTTCCAAACATTCGTCGATGCATGTGTTCAGTGTCGGTCAAGGTGCGAGGCGGGTTGGCAGTTGAGACCTCGAAGCGAGTGACTCACAATGTGTCTCGCCTGACCACGACGCACCCGGAAACGAAGTTCGATTCCGCGAGTCCGTGACGAAGAAAAGGGCCGGCAGGCGATCAGCAGCACGAAGGGGGAATCGGGCCGCCGGGGAAACTCGGTGGCCCGAGGTCTTTCTACCGTCACGCGAAACCTTCACCGGCTCGGTGGAGCGCTCAGCGCCTGGGTGGCCTTCACCCGGCGCTCGAACGCTGCGAGGCCCTGCGCATACTCGGGCTTGTTCACCAGCGTCGCGGCCTTCTCGTAGTTCGTGCGCGCGGCCGGCACGTCACCGAGCGACTCGAGCACCAGCGCGAGGTTGAAGTAGGCGCCAGCGGTCTGCGGGTTGGCGAGAATCATCGCCTCGAAGGTGCGCCTCGCGTCGGTGAGCCGCCCATCCATCGCCTGCGAGATGCCCAGCTTGAAGGGCGCGCCGTCGTCGAAGACCAGCCACTCGGTCTGCTTCGGGTGGAAGAGCTCCATCGCGACTTCTCCGGCGACGTCACTCACGAGCCGCTCGGCCACCACGTTGGGCGCGTCTCCGCCGATGAGGTGACTGCGCGTTCTCGCCTGGCGCTGGGTGAGGGCGCGGCCGTCGGGCCAGGCCACGTCGGTGTCGACGACCACCACCATCACTGGCCCACGGTCGGAGGGGGCCGCGTGCACGTCTCGCTCGTACAGGCGCACGAAGGCGTCGACGGGCTCACAGCTGCGCTCCCCGCACATCTTCACGAGGACGAAGTGCGAGTCGTCGCCGAGGTCGTGGCGCACGCGCTCGCGCATCACCACCCCGAGCCGCGACTCGTGCGTGAGCACCGCCACCGTCTTCACCACGCCGAGCTGCACCTTCGCCGGAGCCCGCACCGTCAACGCGAGCCGTGGCCCACAGGCAGAAGCGAAGAGGGCAGCCAGAAGCAGGAACCGCATCGCCTGTCACGCTACCGCTGACCATTCGGTCACGCATGCACTTCGACCCCGTTCTTGAGCGCCCACCCATCTGCTACAGGCCCCGCCCATGGCCTCACCGTCGTCTGCCCCGCTCGGACCCCTCGACGTCACGAAGATTCTCACCGGCAAGCGCGTGTTGTTCGCGGGCGCCACCGGCTTCGTCGGCAAGGTGTCGTTGTCGATGTTGCTGCACCACTACGGAGAAGAGCTCGCGCACGTGTACGTGCTCGTTCGCAAGGGCAGCGCGAAGGACGCGAAGTCGCGCTTCTTCGACAAGGTCGCCACCAGCGAACCCTTCGAGCCGTTGCGCACGAAGTTCGGCGGCGAGGCCGAGTCCATCGCGTGGCTCGAGAAGAAGGTCACCATTCTCGACGGCGACATCACCGACCCGTGGATGGGCATGGACGAGACGGCCGCCCGGGCACTCAAGGGGCAGATCGACGTCGTCATCAACTGCGCGGGCCTCGTCTCGTTCAACCCGTCGCTCGAGGTCGGCCTCAACGTCAACACGCACGGCGTGAAGTTTCTCGTCGAGGCCTGCCTCTTCTGGGACGTGCCCCTGGTGCACATGTCGACGGCCTTCGTCGCGGGCAACCGCTCGGGGCTCGTCTTCGAAGACGAAGAGGTGGTCGGCTACTTCCCCCGCAAGGGCGACCTCGACGGCCGCGACTTCTCGCTCGAGCAGGAATTGGCCGACTGCGAGAAGACGGTCGCGCGGCTCCGGGAGCAGGCCGACGACAAGGCGCTGGCGAGCGAGTTCCGCACCCGCGCCATCGAGCGCCTCGAGGGCGAAGGCCGTGACGCGACCGACGAGAAGGCGCTGCGCCTCGCCGTCGGCCGTGAGCGCAAGCTGTGGCTGACGACCCGCCTCGTCGAAGCCGGCATGGAGCGCGCGAAGCACTGGGGTTGGCCCAATACGTACACGTACACGAAGTCGCTCGGTGAGCAGGTCATCGCGAAGACGCCGGGCCTTCGGTACGCGCTGGTGCGCCCCTCCATCGTCGAGTCGGCGCAGCACTACCCCTTCCCCGGGTGGAACGAGGGCTTCACCACCTCGGCGCCCATCATCTACGCGCTCATGAAGAGCCGCGGCATTCTGCCGACGGGGTTCGACAAGATCCTCGACATGATCCCCGTCGACCAGGTGGCGGGCAGCCTCATCGCCATCACCGCGCAGCAGCTGCGCACCTCGGAGCGCCGCGTCTACCAGCAGGCCACCGGTGACTCGTCTCCGTTCATCGCGGCGCGCTCGACCGAGCTCGTCGGCCTCTACACGCGTGAACACTGGCGCACGAAGAAGACCGGCAACTCGTGGCTCAACGAGCTGCGCAGCCGCAACGAGGCCAAGAGCACCAGCAAGCTGCGCTTCGACACGCTCTCGACGCCGATGATCGCGAAGGGCGCGAAGTGGCTCGCGGGTTTCATCGACGAACAGAAGCCGACGTGGGGCGCTCCGAAGGTGAGCGCGATGCTCGAGCACGCGAAGGAGCAGCTCGAAGAGGTGGTCGACGACGCCGGCCGCCTCAACATGATCGTCGACATCTTCCTGCCCTTCATCTGGAACAACCGCTTCATCTTCCGCTGCGACAACACGCGCTCGCTGTACGTCGACATGCCGGCGCACGACCGCGCGAAGATCAACTGGAACCCCGAGGCCATCGACTGGCGGCAGTACTTCCTCGACGTGCACATTCCCGGGCTGGCGAAGTGGGTGTTCCCCGGGCTCGACGAAGAGACCGAGAAGCGCAAGGTGCTGCCGGCCTACCGCGACCTCATCGAGATGCTCGAGGCCTCGGTGCACGCGTGGCGCCACCGCGTGGCCTTCCGCTTCCACGAAGGTGAAGAAGAGGGGCGCTTCACGTACGGCGAGGTGCACCGCTACTCGAACCGCGTGGGCAGCTTCCTCTTGAGCGTGGGCCTCAAGCCCCAGGAGCGCGTCATGCTCCTGTCGGAGAACCGGCCCGAGTGGCCCATTTCGTTCTTCGGCATTCTGCGCGCGGGCGGCACCTCGGTGCCGTGCGACAAGGAGCTGTCGGAGACCGAGCTCGTCAACATCGCGAAGCGCTCCGAAGCGAAGGTGCTGCTCGTCTCGGAGGAGATGCTCGAGAAGAAGTCGAACCTCGTGAAGCTGCTCGCCGACGCGGGCCTGCCGACGAAGGTGCACACGCTGGCCGAGGCGATGTCGGGCGACCCCTCGAAGCCCGACGGCATCGGCGCGGTGAAGCGCTCGGCCTCGGCCGACGACGTGGCGTCGCTCATCTTCACCTCGGGCACGACCGGCATTCCGAAGGGCGTCGTGCTCACGCACCGCAACTTCACCTCGCTCGTCGCCAAGCTCGCGGGCGCGTTCGACATCGGCCTCGGTGACGGCGTGCTGTCGGTGTTGCCGCTGCACCACACGTTCGAGTTCTCGGGCGGCTTCCTCACGCCGTTCTCGCGCGGCGCCGAGATCTCGTACATCGACGAGCTCACCGCCGACCGCATCGGCGACGTGCTCGAGGGCGGCAACATCACCGGCATGGTGGGCGTGCCCGCGCTCTGGCAGCTCTTCCACAAGAAGGTGACGCAGGAGTTCGCCGCGCGCCCGCGCCTCGTCGAAGAGGGCCTCAAGGCGTTGATGAGCGTGAACGCCGAGCTCAGAAACCGCCGCGGCATCAACCTCGGCAAGCTGCTCTTCTGGCCCGTGCACCGGAAGTTCGGCGGCAACATGAAGTTCATGATCAGCGGCGGCTCCGCGCTGACCGACGACGTGCACAAGGCCTTCCACGCGCTCGGCTTCACCCTGAACGAAGGGTACGGCCTCACCGAAGCGGCGCCGGTGCTCACCGTCACCAACGCGGGCAACAAGCGGCTGCCGAACTCGGTGGGCAAGGCCCTGCCCGGCGTCGAGCTGCGCATCGACAGCCCCGACAACGACGGCATCGGCGAGGTCATCGCCAAGGGCCCGAACGTGATGGCGGGCTACTTCCAGGACCGCGAGTCGACCGACGCGGTGCTCAAGAACGGCTGGCTGCACACCGGCGACCTCGGTCGCCTCGACCCCGACGGCAACCTCACGCTCGTGGGCCGCAAGAAGGACGTCATCATCGATGCCAACGGGAAGAACGTGTACCCCGACGAGCTCGAAGACCTCTACGGCACGCACACGCACATCAAGGAGCTCTCGGTCGTCGGCCTGCCCGACGAACACGGCGGTGAGAAGGTCGCCTGCCTCTGCGTGCCCGACTACAAGGACCGGCCGCGCGAAGAGGTGAAGAAGGAGCTCGAAGAGCACTTCCGCCGTGTCGCCAGCGACGAGCCCTTCTTCCGCCGCATCAAGGTGCTGCGCTTCTGGGACAGCGAGCTGCCGCGCACCTCGACGCGCAAGGTGAAGCGCCCCGTCGTCGTGAAGGAGTTCGTGCGCCTCGAGAAGCTCGTGCACAGCGCCGAGAAGGCGAAGGCGGGCGCGGCCGACGAGAGCACCGACTGGCTCGTGCAGGTCATCGCCGACGTCATTCAGAAACCCGCCGCCGACATTCGCAACGACTCGCGGCTGCAGGTCGACCTCGGCCTCGACTCGTTGATGCTCACCGAGCTCGGCACCGCGCTCGAGAACGCGGGCGTGCCCACCTCGGCCATCACCGACCTCACGAAGATTCAGACCGTCGACGACCTGCGCAAGGTGGTGCTGTCGGCAGGCCGCAAGCCGCGCGGCGTGAAGGAGCTCGTGGTGAAGGAGGCCGAGAGCTCGAAGAAGTCAGACGCGCTCGAGCTCGAGCTGCCCGAGGTGGTGGCGCAGGCCGGCCGCAAGGCGCTGACGCTTGGCCAGAGCAGCATCTATGGCGGCCTGTTCGACGTGAAGGTGACGGGGAAGAACTTCATTCCCCAGAACCGGAACTTCCTCGTCGTCGCCAACCACGCGAGCCACCTCGACATGGGCCTCGTGAAGATGGCGCTCGGCGACCAGGGTGGCCGACTCGTGGCGCTCGCGGCGCGTGACTACTTCTTCGACACCTCGTGGAAGCGGGCGTACTTCGAGAACTTCACCAGCCTCATTCCGATGGACCGGCAGGGCAGCCTGCGCGAGTCGCTGCGCCTCGCCGGAGAGTCGCTCACGCAGGGCTTCAACCTGCTCATCTTCCCCGAGGGCACGCGGTCTCCGAACGGTGAGCTGCAGGAGTTCAAGCCCACGACCGGCTACCTCGCGCTCAGCTACGGCGTCGACATTCTGCCGCTGTACTTGAAGGGCACCTACGACGCGCTGCCGAAGGGCTCGTGGTGGCCGAAGTTCGAGAAGCTCGAGGTGCGCATCGGGCCTCCGATTCTCATCGACGATTTGCGCACGAAGGCGAAGGGCCTCGCGAAGAGCGAGAGCTATCGCATCGCCACGCGCCTCGCCGAAGAGTCCGTGCGCGCGCTCTCGCAGGGCCGGGCCGTGCGGCCTGATCAGCTCGTGCTGCCCGCGATTCCCACCCGCGCCGAAAGGACCAAGCCGTGAAGATTCTCGTGACGGGTGCCACCGGTTTTCTCGGCACGCATCTGGTGCCCATGCTGCTCGAGGCGGGTCATTCGGTGCGCTGCATCGGCCGCTCGAAGCCGCCGGCCGCGTGGGCCTCGAAGGTCGAGTTCATTCAGGCCGACCTGAAAGACCGTGAAGCAGTGAAGGGCGCCATCGGCGGCATCGACGCGCTCATGCACCTCGCCGGGCTCGTGTCGTTCAAGAACGAAGACGGCCGCAAGATGTACGAGCTGCACGTCGACGCGACCCGCGAGCTGCTGAAGGAGATCATCACCTCGGGGCAGAAGCCGCGCGTGGTGCTGGTGTCGACGTCAGGCACCATCGCCGTCTCGAAGACGGAGCGCGTGGGCTCCGAAGCCGACGACTACCCCATCGAGACCGTCGGCCGCTGGCCCTATTACATGTCGAAGATCTACGAGGAGAAGCTGACCCTCGAGCTCTGCAAGAAGCACGGGCTGCCGCTGGTGGTGCTGAACCCCTCGCTCCTCATGGGCCCGGGAGACGACCGGCTCTCGTCGACGTGGACGGTGGTGAAGTTCCTGCAGCGCGACATTCCCGCGATGCCCGGTGGCGGCATGAGCTTCGTCGACGCACGCGACGTGGCGAAGGCGGCGCTGGCGGCGCTCACGAAGGGCGAGCAGTACGGCCGGCACCTCATGGGCGTGAACCTGTCGATGCACGACTTCTTCAAGCGCCTCGAGCGGCTCTCGGGCGTGCCCGCGCCACGCGTGAAGCTGCCGAAGGAAGTGAACATTCTCGGGGCGTACGCGCTCGAGCGGTTCGCGAAGTGGCGCAAGACCGAGGTGACGCTCGACCCGCAGGAAGTCGAGGTCGGCGAGCACTGGTTCTGGTGTGATTCGTCGAAGGCCGAGCGTGAGCTGGGCTTCACCGCGCGAGACCCGTACGAGACGCTCCACGACACCGTGCACTACGTGATGGGCAAGCTGCCGCCCAACGCGCTGCCCGGCCTCAAGGGCGAGCTGTACGACAAACGCGAGGGCCGCTGATGAAGCGCTGCGTGGCGGTGGTGGCGCTCCTCCTCGCGGCGTGTGGAAAGACGAACGCGGCGGCCATCGAGGAACTGAAGCCCCGCTACGAGCCGATTCGGAAGAGCCTCGCCTCGCTGGCCGGGCACCTGAGCGACCCCGCCGTCGAGGCGCCGTTGAAGAGCATCGTCTTCGACGAGCGCAATGACGCGGTGGGCACGGTGACGTTCCTGATGCCCGAGCAGCTGAAGGACCCCGACCTGTCTGTCCGTCGCGATGACGAGGCGTACGTGAAGCACTTCGACCCCATCGCCGGCGGAGACCTGCTGTTCTGCCTGCAGTGGACCGGGCCGAGAAACCCGATGGGTGAGAGCGCGATGTCGTCGCGCAACGGAGACTCGCTCAAGGCGAAGTGCGAACGCGCGGCGGCCGAGACGAAGTCGGTCGTCGTGGTCGAGACGGTGAGCAGCGTGGTGCCCACGCTCGTCTCTGACGGCCAGTTCGTCGGAGGCAGCGCCGACCTGCGCGTGACCGTGTTCGACTTCGCGACGCAGCGGGTGACGAGCCGCTTCGAGGTGCACGGTCAGCCCGACCAGGTCGTGAACGTGCGCGTGAAGCCAGGTGAGTCGAAGGCCGTCGAGGCCGCGCTCTCGGTGCACAGCTCGATGTGGGTCGACGCGCGCAAGAAGCTGTTCGATGGGTTGAAGCAGCGCGGCGCCTCCATCACGCTGCGCTGACGATTTCTCCGCAACCTTCGCGCGCCGCTCGGGTTGGGCCGGTATGCGTTGGCTCTCGATCGTGGCGTTGGTGATGTGTGCGTGCCCCGGACCAGTCGTTTCTCCCGAGCCCGATGGCGGAGCTGTGGGTGGGGGCTCGGCTGGCGGCGCCGTCGCAGGTGGCACGACAGCAGGCGGCAGCGCAGCTGGTGGAAGTACGGCTGGTGGAAGCGCCGGCGGGAGCAGCTCCGCCGGGGGCACCTCGGCTGGTGGAAGCGCTGGTGGTGCGTTCTGCGCTCCGCGTCCGACTGGGGCCGAGGTGAATTCACTCGACGTCACCACCACGCCGACTGACTACGGCATGCAGGGCGCGCTCGCGGTGCAGGTGCGCTCCGACGTCGCCAACCCGCGCTGGTCGCAGGAGCCCATCACCGTCTACCGGCCGGCCGATGCGCTGCCATACCCGGTCATCTTCTACAGCCACGCGTTCCTCGGCAGCGAGCACACGCGCATCGCCCCGATGCTCCGGCGTCTCGCGAGCGCGGGCTTCAACGTCGTCTTCGTTCCCTACAAGGGGCTCAGCGTCACGCGCACCGAGCAGTACGCGACGCTGTGGGAGGGCTTCCGCGCCGCCGCCACGCAGTACGGGGCGCAGTTCGACCTCACGCGCGTGGGCTTCATGGGCCACTCGTTCGGAGGCGGCGCGACGCCTGAAATGGCCCGTCGGGCCTTCGCGGCGCCGACGCAGAACGGCCTCACTCAGCCGTGGGGCTCGTCGGGCCGGTTCCTCTTCATCATGGCGCCGTGGTTCTCGTTCCCCTCGCTCGAGCGCCCGACGGCGACCGACGACCACTACCGCGACCTGCCGCTCGACGTGAAGGTCGTGCTCCAGGTCTTCGCCGACGACGACACGAACGACCACCAGATCGCCCGACAAGACGTCTGGGACAAGCTCCCCACCGGCCTCGAGCGGAGCTGGCAGGTGATCTCGAGCGACCAGTGTGGCGCCGACCTGCTGCTCGCCAGTCACAACATTCCACCGGGCAACGTGGCGAACGCTGGAGACAACGCGCTCGACGTCTGGGGCATCACCCGGCACGCCCTCGCGCTCGCCGACTACGCCGTTGGTTCGAAGAGCCAGGCCGCGAAAGACGTCGCCTTCGGCCTCACCGACTCGGGCCGTTCGATGGGCCAGTGGGTGGCGTGCGGTGGAAGGCCTGTCGCGCCGCTCGTCGCCTCACCGACGCCGGTCTTCACCTCGTGCTCCGGAGGCGCGACGACGCCGCAGCAGTACACCTTCGACGTCACGCAGCACTGCCGCTACTCCGACACCGGTTCGATGGGCACGCCGCCGTGCAGGTGACGTCAGGCCGCCTGCTTCCCGGCCTGCACTTCGGTCGCGACCAGTGACCAGACCGAGTCGACGAACGACTGGTCCAGCGCCTGCTTCGGAGCCGGCCGCAGCACGCCCTCGTAGTAGTAGCCGCCACCTTCCACCGCTTCCGTACCGACCTTCACGTAGCGCGACGCGGCCACCGCCTCGGTCACGCCGATACCGAACAGCTTGCTGAAGAAGGGCCCGATGGTGGTGAACGGGTTGAAGCCCGTCATCGACTGGCCGAAGCGCGTCGTCGGAATGATGCCCGGGTGCAGCGCGACGAAGGTGATGCCGCGCGCGCCATGGCGTTGCTGCTGCGCCCTCGTCAGCGTGAGGAGCACCGCCTTGTTGCGCACGTAGGCGAACATGCCGCCCGTCGCTTTCGGGCCGACGACCTGCTCCAGCTTCGTCGAGAAGCCATTCTGAATGCCGGTGACGACGTTCACGACGCGGCCTTTGCCCGCCTCGAGTGCGCCCAGCAGGCCTTCGGTGAGCGTGAAGGGCGCCGCGACGTTCAACGCGAACGTCTGCTCCAGCCCATCGACGGTCGCCGGGCCTTTGCTGAAGACCCCGCCGGCGTTGTTCACCAACAGGTCGAGCGCCGGCGCCTTCTCTGCGAGCACGCCTGCGAGGCGGCGCACGTCGGCGAGCGAGAAGAGGTCGGCCTTCACGAACTCGCTCCCGTTGCCTGCCTGCTTCGCCACTTCGGCGCCGCGGCCGGCGTCACGGCCCACCACCAGCACCCGCCAGCCAGCCGCTCCGAGCGCCAGCGCCGCGGCCTGGCCCAACCCCGACGTCGCTCCCGTCACCACTGCCGTCTTCGTCCCCATGGTCGTCTCCTCGCAGGTCGACGCGCTCCGAGGCGCGTCATCGATGGGCACAGCGTGCGTCCGACGTGCGTGGTAAACAATGCGTCGAAGAGAATCACTTCATCAACCTGAGGTTGACAGTATGGAGCTCGACACCTTTCGCGGCGTGGTGCCCTTCGTCGCGGTGGCCGAGGAGCGCAGCTTTCGGCGGGCGGCCGCGCGCCTCGAGGTGAGCCCGGCGGCGGTCAGCAAGGCCATCGCCGCGCTCGAGGCCGAGGTCGGCCAGCCGCTCCTGACCCGAACGACGAGGTCGGTCGGTCTGACCCGGCAGGGAGCGCTCTTTCTCGAGCGCTGTCAGCAGGCCGTCGCGTCGGTTCGTGGTGCACGCGAGGCGCTGGCGACCGAACACGCGGAGCCGTCGGGAGAGCTCACCGTCTCGGTGCCGTTCATCGCGGTGCAGCTGCTCACGCCCGCGCTGGCGCTGCTCTCGTCTCGCTACCCCAGCCTCACCTTCGACGTGCGCGTGTCTGACCAGCTCTCGCGCTTTGCCGAAGAGTCCGTCGACGTCGCCGTGCGCATCGGCGCCCTGGCGCAGTCGTCACTCATCGCGAAGCGGTTGCGGCGCACGCGGCTCGTCACCTTCGCGTCGCCTGCGTACCTCGCGAGGGAGGGAACCCCTTCGACGCCCGCGCAGCTCGCCGACCATCACTGCCTCGTGGTGCGCGCGCCGAACAACAAGCCGCGCCCGTTCCTCTTCTCCACCGGCCCGCACGTCGTTCAGCCGCTGCTCGTCGTCGACCACGGGCCCTCGCTCGTCGACGGTGCGCTGGCCGGCCTCGGGGTGACGCAGGCGTTCGACTACATGGTCGATGGGCTGCTGCGTGACGGGCGGCTCGTCGAGGTGCTGCCCGCGCTGGCCGCGAACGGCCCCGACATTCACGCCGTCTGTGCTGCGGGCCGGCGGGCCTCGGCGAACGTGCGGGCTGCCTTCGATGCGCTGGCGGAGCACTTCTCTCGCGCGAGGTGAGACCGAGAACCTCGAACCAGCCACGTGGCTCTCACCCGTCGAACCTGCACCGGAGGCCGGTTCACTGGGGTTCTCATGAGTCGCGCTCGCTGGGTGGCAGTGTTGACGGTCGTGTCGTGCTCGGCGTTGGCCCAGCCAGTCGACACGCGGCAGCTGGTGAAGATGCCGGAGCCCGCGGTCGCGACGTTACGCGCCGAGATGCGCGAGAACCTGGTGACGCTCAACGAAATCGTCACGCTCGTGGTCGCGGGAAAGGTGAAGGAGGCGGGCGTCGTCGCTGAGCAGAAGCTCGGCACGGGCGTGATGGGCCAGCACCGCGACAAGCCGGTCGAGGCGCGCCCGGGAGCCCACATGCCTCCCGCGATGCACGACCTCGGTCGCAACCAGCACAAGACAGCGAGCGCGTTTGCAGCCATCGCCGCGACAGGAGACCGCGAGAAGACCCTCGCAGCCCTCCCCACGCTCAACGCCGCATGCGTGAGCTGTCACCTCGCGTTTCGCGTGCGGTGACTCAGCGCCAGGCGAGCACGCGGTAGAACGCCGTGCCCAGGTTTCCGTCGGCATCGCCCACGTACTGAAAGCCCGTGCCCGCGAGGTAGTAGCCCCACGCGTTGCACCCGGGCGTCAGCGCCACCGTGATGGTGTTGAGGTCGGTCATCGTGTTGATGGGGTTGATGCATGACGCGCCGTCGTTGAACCCCGACGTCGCCAGCACCACGCGCGTCGTGCACGCGTGGCCCGAGATGGCTCCGCACGCCAGCAGCTGAATCTGCGAGGGCGTGGCGTTGAAGTTGTGCGGGAAGGTGTAGTTGTTGCCGATGGTGACGGCCTGCCAGCCCGAGTCGTAGTTCGGCGCCACGCGCCCACTCACCGTGAGGTTGCCGGTGATGCCCGTCGCGCCCGTGATGCTGGTCGCGCCGGTGATGCTCGTCGTCCCCGAGATGGTGGTCGGCCCCAGCGCCGCGTTGCCGTTGACGGTCGCGCTCGCCAGCGTGGTGGTGCCGGTGATGGCGACGTTGGGGCTGCCGACCGCGCCGACCTTCTGCTCGAGCCAGGTCTTCAGCTGCGCGAAGTTGCCGTTCACCTCCGACGCGTAGGCGGGCGTGTCGGGCGTGAAGACCGTCAGCTGGGCGAACGCGACGGAGCCCACCGTGAGCACCGCAGCGACCAGCCAGCGGAAACGAACCCGACGCTGCCGCTCCATCGCGGCGAGCCGGCGCTTGAGCACTTCGACTTCACCAAGGACATCGTCGAGGCGTGGGTCGGACATGGCCGGTGCGTACCACGGACCGGTCGCTCACCGCGCGAGCAGCAGCAGCGCAGCGCCCGTCGAGAGCAACGTCACCGGCACGCCGACCTTCGCGTACTCGACGAAGCCCACCTTCTCCTTCGCGCGCTCGAGCACGATGATGTTCGCCACCGAGCCGAGCAGCGTCAGGTTGCCCGCGAGCGTCGACACCAGCGCCGTCACCGTCCACGCGTGCGCGGCGTCGGGGAACGACCGAATCCACGGCTCGAGCACGAGAATGAGCGGCACGTTGCTGACGATTTGCGAGCCGATTCCCAGCACCGCCGTCAGCACGAGCGAGCCGTGGCCGAGCGCGCCCTCGGTCGAAGCCACCCACGCCTGCGGAAAGCCGGTGCGCTGCAGCGCTGCGACGAGCACGAAGAGGCCTGAGAAGAAGAGCAGCACGCTCCAGTCGACCATCGCGAGCAGCTTCTCGGCGCGCAGGCCCGCCACGATGAGCGTCACGGTTCCAGCCGCCAGCGCCGACAACGCGAGCGGCGCGCCGAGCAGGTTCGCCACGACCGCACCCACGAGCCCCACCACGCACGCGATGAGCAGCGGGCGATCGACCGGCGTCTCGTCCTTCACGTCGTCTGCAGGCGTCTCGACCGAGAGTTCCTTGCGGAAGAAGAGGTGCAGCAGCCCAGCCGTCACCACCAGCGCAGCGAGCACCGGCAAGGCGACGTCGCCGAGGTAGCCGCGATAGGTGAGCCCCGAGAGCTTCCCCACCAGCATGTTCTGCGGGTTGCCGGCCAGGGTGAGCGCCGAGCCCGCGTTGCTGCCCATCGCGACCGCGAAGAGAAACGGCTTCACCTGCGCCCGCGCCGTCTTCGCGAGCTGCACCACCAGCGGCGTCGCCAGCAGACACACCGCGTCGTTCACCAGCGCGGCCGAGAGCACGCCACAGCCCAGCGTCACCGCCCACAGCAGGCCCGCGCGCGACGTCACCCGCTTCGAGAGCCACCGCGTCGCCCACGCGAAGAAGCCCGCTTCACCGAGCCCCGCGGCCACCACCATCATGCCGAGCAGCAACGACAGCGTGTGGAGCTCGACGGCCTTGAGCGCCTCGTCGACTCCGAGAAACGGAGCGCCCGCCCACGCCCCCAGCGCCACGCAGACGGTCGCGCCGATGAGCGCCATCGCGGGCCGGCCCACTGGCAACCAACGCAGCCGCCTCGCCGTGATGCCGACGTACGAGAGCGCGAAGGTGACGAGAATGGCGACGCGCACGTCAGGCCTGCTTCGTCATCGGCCACGCCTTCGCGAGCCCCAGCCCCGTCGTCAGCGCGCGCGCCTCGAGAATGTTGTCTTCGATGCTGCAGTACGTCCACCCGCCGTAGCGGCCGATGCTGTGCACGCCCTTCGCCGCCAGCTCCGCCTTCACGCGCGCCACCTCGCCGAGCGACTGCTTCGTGATGTGCACGTACGCCGGGTTCATCACCACCGAGTGTTCGGCCACCAGCTTCTGCGTCGTCACCAGGCCCTCGTCGCTCAGGTGCTTCAGCACGCGGCTCCGCTCGGCGGCGACGTCGATGCGCGCGTCACGCGGAAAGCCGAGCTCGACGTAGAGGCTCATGCGCGGGCTGTCGAAGATGTTGTCGTAGAAGCCCACCCGGTAGAACGAGCGCGCGCGGTCGGGCACGTACAGCCAGTGGATGTCTTTGGGCCCCTTCGAGTCGAAGCCCAGGTTGAACACGAGCACCTGGTTCCAGGTGTACGTCGCGGGGTCGAACGGCACGCCGCACAGCTCGAGCAGCTTCGGAAACGGCGCCGAGGTGACGAGCCGCTCGAAGCGGTACTCGCCCTTCGTCGTGCGCGCGACCTTGTTCGTCAGGTCGATGCTGGTGAGTGACTCGCCGAGCTTCAGCGCGGCTGGCTCCACCTCACGCAGCAGCGCGTTCACGTACTCGATGGCGCCACCCTCGGGGTACGTGAAGGTCGCGTTGTACGTCGCGTTGTCCGGCTGCCGCATGTTGCGAATGATGTCGGTGAGGTCGGCGTGCGGGAAGAAGCGGCCCATCGCGTCGCGGTCGAGCGTCGAGAGGTCGGTCGCGTACAGCTTCTCGTTGTACGGAATGAGGAACTTCTCGGCGATGGAGCGCCCGAAGCGCGCGTACAGCATCTGCTTGAAGTTCGTCTCGGGCTGCGTCTGCCCGGGCTGCCGCGCGAAGTAGAGGTCGTGCAGGCAGTCGATGAAGTCCTCCTGCGGCAGCTGGTGAATGTTCTTCTGGAACGGGAAGTCGACCATGCGCTTCGCGAACGAGATGAACGACTTCTTCGCGACCGTGCGCACCGTCTGCCCGGGCATACGCGCCTTGAGCCACGCCTCGATGTCGGGGTGTTTGAAGTGGAAGAAGTGGCCCGAGTAGTCCCACACGAAGCCGTCTTTCTTCACCGTCTTGCAGTAGCCGCCCGGCTCTTCGTCGCGCTCGAGCACGAGCAGGTTCGCGCCCCGCCCGATGCTGGCCGCCGTCGCCAGTCCACTGATGCCTGCTCCCACGATGAGCGTCTCGACGTTCGTCATGCGGGTGGTGATGCCCGACTCCGCGCGCGCTGTCACCGGCTACGCAGTCATCGCCCCGGCTTCGTCGCTCCCGCTTTCACGCGGCTCACCTGGAACGGCACCAGCACGCGCGTGGCGCCCACGAGGGGAAACGGCACGGCCATGACGAGCCGCCGGCCTCCGAATGGAATCGACTTCAGCAGCGCGGGGTTGTCGCGGAGCTGCGTGTTGCGGAAGTGGCCGTTCACCATCTGCGCGAAGAGCGTGCCCGTGCCTGGCCCGAGGTCGACCGCCTCGGCTCCGTCGAGCTCGCGCACGAACTCGCCCAGCAGCTGGCTGACGCTGTACTGGGCTTCGCGGCCTTCATCGCTGTCTCTCGAGACCTCGTCGAAGTCGGAGTCAGAGACCAGCACCTCGCCGTCTTCGAGCACGGGGTGCCGGAGCACACGTGGCGCAGAGAACCGCACCACGAACTTCTGGCCGCGCGCCTCGGTCGGGCCCCACGACTTCGTGCCCTTCGTGACGCCGTTCTTCAGCATGCGACGGCTGACGAGCGCCCACGCCTGCTGCCGGTCGCGGTCGGAGGTCGGCGAGTGCAGGTCGAGCGCGATGGGCAGCGTCACCAACGTGATGGCGCTGAAGAGCAGGCCGAGATCGGCGGCGCGATGAGGCTCGCGGTAGTGCAGCTCGTCGGTGTGGGCGATGAGCTGCACGCCCGCGTCGCTGCGCAGCTCGAAGAAGACGGTGTTGCCGGCGGGCCTCGCCGACAGCTCCCAGACTCCGCCGTCGACCAGCCCGAGCCCCTCGGCGGCCGCGGCCTGTCGAAGCGTTTCGTCGAGCAGGGCGCACCCGCCGTCGCCCTCGCAGTGTGTCACCACGCTCACCGAAGGCGATGCAGCCAGCAGCGAGAACAGAAGAATGTGCATGAGCCCCTCGCGTCGCCTTCGACTCGGTAGCACCTCTCGTGAACGGGTGCGCGCTGCGCACGAACTCGCGCAGCGACCGGCGTGCTTTCGTACGGCTCGACCCGGCCCACCGTTCGCACGGCCATGCGGCCATGCTCGTCCTCTCGGTTTCGGTGCTGCTGGCGAACCTGGCTGAGGTGCAGGTGATTCCCGTCGAGGCGGCGCAACGAAAGCGGCTGCGCTTCGACCAGCCCGTCAGGTGCGTGCAACTGAAACCGACCGCGAAGAACCCCACGGGTCGCTTCCGCGTGCAGTGCGACGACCAGACGCGAGAGTGTCTCGCAGCACCCGACGGTCAGCTCGACGCCGACGGTGTGATGCTCGACGTCGAGCTCGAGCGCACCTCGTACTGCGAGCGCAGCGACGACCTTCGCCACGACGACTGGCCGTTCGAAGAAGCCATCGCCGAGACGAAGCCGGGCTGGTACCGCGATGAACGCGGCCGCGTGATGCAGGTGGTGTTCGACTTGAGCAGGCGTGTCTTCTTCGGCGGCGCGTGGAGCCCCTTCTTTCGTCCCGACGGGCAGGGTGGGCTGGGCCGTGGCTTCGCCGAGCTCGGCACCTTCATCAGCTGGGAATCTGACGACGCGGTCTGGCGCGTGCGCCTGCTCGAGGGGAGCGCGTGGCTCGGCTCCGAGGTTCGGTTCGACGGCAACGCGGTCAGCATCGGCTCGAGCCGGCGCATCACACGGGCGCCGCTGTACCTGACGACGTTTCTCGGCACGCCGCGCCGCTTCGACATTCCCCTCGCCGTCTCGTGGGGCGTCGAGGCCGGGCACCTCGAAGCGCTCGGCGGCAAGGTGTTCTTCGCGCCGGTCGAGCTCGACGCCGCCATCGACCTGTGGACCTCGAAGGACCTCGAGTCGTACCTGCGCGTGCGCTTCGGGCCCGGCGTCGAATACGAGGCGACGGGCAAGCAGTGGGCGTTTCGGCCAGGCGCGGCGCTCGAAGGTGACTTCACGCTCGACGCGAACGGGCATCACCACCTCGTCGGCTCAGCGCTCTGGGAGCAGCGCATCGGTCAGGACCCAGGCCTGCGCGTCAAAGCGCGGCTCGGCTACGAGGCGATTCTCTTCGCGCTCAACGACTACCCGGTGACGTTCCTGGCCGAGGTGCGTGGCGCGTATCGCACCGACGTGCCTGCACTGCCCGGGTTCGAAGTGAGTGGGCTCACCGGGCTGCGCTTCAGTCTCTGGGCGCCGGAGCGTCGGCACGCGCTCGAGCTCTCGGGGCCGCGAGGCTGACGTGTTCGCGCTCACGCTCACGGTGCTGGCGGCGGCGAACCCGTGCGTCGACTCGACGGATCCGCTCCGTTCGTTCTCGACGTGCTTCGACCCGTGGCGTGGCTTCGAGGTCGCCGGCGCGGGGCGCTTCAGCTCGTTCGGTGTCGAAGGCGCCGTCTCGGTCGACCTGCGAATGCGCCGCGAACGAGACAGCTGGAGCAAGGCCGACTCGACGTGGTTGTCGCTCCACCGCGTCGCGGGCACGCAGTGGCAGCCGCGGGTCTCGCGCGTCGACGCCACCGCCTGGGAGTTCGTCTTTCGCCGTCACGCCGCCGACACCAGCCTCACGCTGCCGACGATTCCGGTGACGCGGCTGCCGTTCCCTTTCGACGTCGGGCTCGCGGGCAGCGTCGCGCGCTTCGAGTGGGCCATGCGGCCGACGGAGTCATGGGCGCTCGAGACCGCGCGCTTCGGGTTTCTCTTCGACCCGATTCGAGCCGAGACGAATCAGTTTCACCTCGGCTTCGGGCCCGTTGCGCAGCACCGCGTGGCGAACCTCGACGGCGCGCTCCAGCACGACGTCACACCGCTCACGGCCGGGCTGCTCTTCTTCTCGGCCGAGACGAACGATGGCCACGCGTTCGTTCGCGGCACCACGCTGGGCGGGGCGGTGCTGAAGCTCGACGGTACGAACGTGAAGTGGTCGTCGCAGGTTCGCAGTCAGCTCGAGGCGGGGTTCGTGCTGCTCGCGCTCAACGACCAACCGCTCGTGCTCTCGGCGAAGGGGGAAGCGTGGTGGCGCGCGGGCGCACCCCTCGAGTGGAGCGCGTCGGCGACGCTCGGCTTCCGGCTCTTCTCAGACCGGCGCGGATGATGGTCACCTGCCCACGGCGCGGCCGGCTGTGTCCTTCACGGTCCTCGACGCCTTGTCGGTGCGCTCGAGCAGCTCGACCAGCGCGCGGTGCTCCGGGAGCAGCTGATCGGCGACGTGCCCGCTTGGTCGAAGGTCGTGTTTCCCGAGCGCGAAGTACACCGAACCCGTCGGGTCATCCATCGAGACGAAGTACGGCATACCTCCAGCAAGCTCGAGGTTCGCCACCCGCGCCCACGCGACGCTGAAGGAGGTGGTCTTCGGCTTGATGAGCCGCGTGCTGATGCGAACGCCGGCGATCGCTCCGCCGATGGCCCCACCAATCATCGTCACCGCTGCGACCTGAGCGCTCGGCAGGAGAACGCCGATGCCCAACCCAAGACTGAACCCCACTGCGACACCCACGGCACCGACCGCCATCGCCGCGATTTGAGAACGCACGGGTCCCGTCATCAGAATGCCCGCCTCGTTCCACGCCAGTTCTCCCAGGCCTTCGAGACCGAGCGGGCGAAAGCGTGCGCCGATGGCGGGCGAGAACCAGGTGACCTCGCGACGCTCCCAGCCCATCACGCGTTCGTTTCGATCCAATCGTCGAGGTACTTCGCGATGGCCAGCTCGGCGTTCACGTCGAGCTCGGTGAAGCGCACGCGGAACTCGATGGTCTGGCCCTGGTCGACGACGCGAATGATCTCACCCTTGCAGTGAATCTCTTTCGGAATGCCCATGAGCCGGAACCGCACGTCGACGCTGGTGCCATGCGGCGGCGTCTTGCCGCGCCACGCGATGCCGCCGATGGAGAGGTCGCCGTGGCGCTCCTCCCAGCCGGCCTTCGGGTTCGCGATGTCGCGCAGCAGGAACGTCATCGGCACGCGCGGAGAATCGCGGCGCTCGTCTCCGCGCATCTTCTTGAGCAGCTCGAGCTTCTTTCGGTTGTCGGCCATGGTGCGTGAGTCCCTTTTCGTACGAAGCGCTTAGAGCGACTTGCCGAGGTTCGACAAGAAACGCGTGAGCAGCCGCGAGAACACGTCCTTCACGCGGTCAGCGGTCTCGGAGACCTCGGTGTGCGAGAGCTTCTGCTTCGAGAGCCCCGCTGCGAGGTTGGTGATGCACGAGATGCCAGCGACCTTCACGCCCATGTGCGCCGCCACGATGACCTCGGGCACGGTGCTCATGCCCACCGCGTCGGCGCCCAGCGTGCGCAGCATGCGAATCTCGGCCGGAGTCTCGTAGCTCGGGCCCGAGAGGCTCACGTACACGCCCTCACGAATCGCGACCTGCTCGGTCTTCGCCGCCGCGCGCAGCGTCTCGAGGAAGGCGGGGTCATACGCGTGGCTCATGTCGGGGAAGCGGGGCCCCAGCGCGTCTTCGTTCGGCCCGACGAGCGGGTTGTAGCCAGCGAGGTTCAGATGGTCGGTGATGGCCATCAGGTCGCCGACCTGGAAGTTCGTGTTGATGCCGCCCGCAGCGTTGGTGACGACGAGCGCCTTGATGCCAAGCCGGCAGAGCACGCGCGCAGGGAAGCCGACCTGCCACGGCTCGTAGCCCTCGTAGAAGTGCACGCGCCCCTGCATCGTGACGACGGGCAGGCCCTGATGAAACCCGAGCACCAGCTTGCCGGCGTGACCGACGACGGAGGAGCGCGGGAAGTCGGGCAGCTCCGAATACGGAATGACGACGGCGCGCTCGAGGCTGTCGGCGAAGGCACCGAGACCGCTGCCGAGAATGAGGCCCACCTTCGGCGCGAAGCCGGGAGCCTTCTGGCGAATGGTCGCGACACACGCATCGACGCGAGAAAGGAGGTCGGAAGAGCCCATGGTTTCCGGCAGGATAGCCGCGATTTCAGGCCTGAATGAGTTTTCGGCCACTTCGTCGAAGCCGCCGTCCCCTTTGAGGAGCCCCCACCCATGAAAGCCAGAGTCCTCGCGTTCTCCCTGTTTGCGCTCCCTGCGTTCGCCCAGACGCCTGCTCCCGCGCCCGCCCCGGCACCTGCGCCCGCGCCAGCTGCCGGCACCGATGCCGCTCCTCCAGCGAACGGTGTGACGACGGCCGCCCAGGCGACGGGAAAGAAGAAGGCCAAGCCGACGCCTGATGCCGAGGTCGAAGCTCCCGCTGCCGCGAAAGACGCGAAGAAGAAGTGAGCATAGGAAGTCGGCATGTCCTCCGACTTCATCGCTGGCCGGTTCGTCGCGCCTGCTCAGGCCGACGGCGTCATCGAGGTTCGTAGCCCCGCTGATCAATCAGACGTCGTGGGGCGGCACTCGTGGTCGCTCGCGCACGTCGACGAGGCGGTGAGCGCTGCCCGCGCGGCGTTCCCCTCGTGGCGCAGGCTCGGTCAGGCCGCACGCGCGGAGCTGCTCAAGAAGTACCAGGCGCAGCTCAAGGCCAACACCGACGAACTTGCCCGCGTCATCGCGCGCGAAATCGGCAAGCCGCTCTGGGAGGCGAAGACCGAAGTCGGCGCGATGGTGAGCAAGGTCGACGTCTCGCTCGGTGAAGGGGCGGCGTTCGTGCACGACGTCACCATCGCCGACCTGCCCGGAGAGATTCGTCATCGCCCGCACGGCGTCGCAGCCGTCATCGGGCCATTCAACTTCCCCGGTCATCTCCCCAATGGGCAGATCGTTCCCGCGCTGTTGATGGGCAACACCGTCGTCTTCAAGCCGTCCGACAAGGGCGCGGGCACCGCCGTGTTGATGGCGAAGTGTTTCGAGGCCGCGGGCTTTCCGGCGGGGGTCTTCAACGTCGTGCAGGGCGCGGTGCCGACGGCCGAGAAGCTCGTCACGCACGCGGGCATCGACGCCATTCTCTTCACGGGTTCCGTGCCTGTCGGTCAGCGCATCGTCGCGGCGAACGCGCATCGACCGGGGTTGCTGGTCGCGCTCGAGCTCGGCGGAAAGAACGCCAGCCTGGTGATGGATGACTGCGACCTCGAGCGTACGGTGCGGGAGCTCGCGTTCTCGGGCTTCGCCACGGCCGGCCAGCGCTGCACGGCGACGTCGCGGGTCATCGTCACGAAGGGCATCGCGCCGCGGCTCATCGAGCGGCTCGCGGTGGCGGCGAAGAGCGTGAGGGTCGGCCATGTCTTCGACGATGGCGTCTTCATGGGCCCGGTGATTTCGGAAGCGACGCGCAAGCACTTGCTCATGGCTCAGGCGAAGGCGCTGAACGCGGGGTTCGAAGCGGTCGCTCCGGGCGGCGTGCTCGAGACCGGGAAGAACGGGTTCTACGTTCGCCCAGCCGTGCACGTGGCGCGCCCGGGGGTGAAGTCGGTCGCGGGCTACACCGACACCGAGCTCTTCGCGCCCGACCTCGCCGTCATCACCGTCGACTCGCTCGAAGAAGGCCTCGCCGTCGCGAACGACACCGAGTTCGGCTTGTCGGCCGCCGTGTTCACCCAGAGCCAGGAGACGTTCGAGCGCTGCGTCGATGAGGTGCGCGTCGGCGTGCTGCATTGGAACCGGTCGAGCGCCGGAGCGAGCGGACGACTGCCGTTCGGTGGCATTCGTTCGAGCGGCAATCACCGGCCGGCCGGCATTCTCATGGGCCAGTCGTGCACGTACCCGCTGGCCTTGCTGCTGCCCGCGAAGGCCGACGCGCCGTTGCCGACGTGGCCCGGCATCTCGTTCTGATCAGCCGACGAAGCGTGCTAGGCGCGCGCCCGTGGCTGACCTCTCGGCGTTTCGGAATCGGTGGTTCGTGGTGAAGATTGGCGGCGAGCTCGCGATGGACGTCGCGCGGCTCTCCCGCACCGTCGGCGTCGCGGTGAAGGCGTTCCTCGACGCGGGCATCAAGGTCTGCGTCGTGCACGGCGGCGGGCCGCAGGCGACCGAGCTGGCGAAGAAGCTTGGCCTCGAGACGAAGCAGGTCGCCGGCCAGCGCGTGACCGACGAGGCGACGCTCGAGGTGATGAAGATGACGCTCGCCGGTCAGGTCTCGGTGAACGTCGCGAGCGCGCTCCGTCTCGCCGGTGTGCCCGCGCTGTGCACCACGGGCGTGTCGGCAGGGCTGGTCGATGCGAGCCGACGGCCGCCGGTGCAGGTCGCAGGTCTCGACACGCCGGTCGACTACGGGCTGGTCGGTGACATCGCCGCGGTGAACGTGACGCTGCTCGAGACGTTGTCGGAGCGCGGCGTCGTGGTTGCTCTCGGCTCGCTCGCCGGTGACGTGCACGGCCGCGTGTTCAACTGAACGCCGACACGGTGGCGACGCGCGTGGCCGGCAAGCTGCGCGCGGCCAAGCTGCTGCTCGTCTCGAACGTGCCCGGGGTGCTGCGAGACAAGAACGACCCGACGACGCGAATTCCACGGCTGACCCCGGCCGAGGCGAAGGCGCAGATCGCCGCGGGTGTCATTCAGGGCGGCATGATTCCGAAGGTCGAAGAGAGCCTCGCCATGCTCGACGAAGGCATCGACGCGATTCACATCGTCGGCCTCACGCCTGATTCGTCGATTCTCGCAGAGGCGCTCGAGCCCGGCTCCCATGGGACGGTGTTCGCAAAGGGGTAAGCTGGTGCGGGTGACCCGAACGAAGCTGGTGCTGGGAGTGCTGCTGTGCGTCGCCTGCGGCCCGAAGGTCGAGGGCGGTGTCAGCGCAGTGGTCGACTTCGTGCGCGTCGATACTGGCCGTGCGTGCATTCGGGTCGCCGTGGTCGACCTCGCCTCGGTCGGCAGCGAGCCCGAACGCTTCGAGGCGTTCAACACCGACATCACCGGGCGCGATCTCTCGGGCACATTGAACATCGGCATCAAGCGGAACCCCGCGTGGACTGACTCGGTCGAGGTCCGCGCCTCGCTCCACCGGAAGGACTGCACGACGATTCCTGAGATGGTCGAGAGCGGGCGCGCGACGTTCGTGTTGAACCAGGTGCAGGTGGTGCGGTTGTCGCTCAGGCAGTCGGCACTCGATGGCGGAATGCTCGACGGTGGCGCTGGCGGAGGCTTCGCCGGTGGCGCGGCGGGCGGAGGCTCGGGAACCGCTGGTGGAGTTGCGACGGCAGGCGGCTCCGCGACGGCGGGTGGTTCGGCGACGGCGGGTGGCTTGGCGAGCGCAGGCGGAGCCGCGACAGCCGGTGGATCCGCGACAGCCGGTGGATCCGCGACGGCAGGTGGCTCGGCGAGCGCTGGTGGATCCGCGACAGCAGGTGGCTCGGCGAGCGCGGGTGGATCCGCGACGGCCGGTGGGTCCGCGACGGCCGGCGGCTCCGCGACGGCAGGTGGCTCCGCGACGGCCGGTGGCTCCGCGCCGGCCGGTGGCTCCGCGCCGGGAGGTGGCTCCGCGACGGCCGGTGGTGCCGCGAGCGCCGGTGGTTCCGCGACGGCCGGTGGTTCCGCGACGGCCGGTGGTTCCGCG
>JAACJQ010000209.1 GCA_016879935.1 Archangiaceae bacterium
CCGTCGGGCTCGCTCAGCTGCGACTTCGGAGACGCGGGGGTCAACAGCGTGCAGACGCAGTCCTTCTCGCAGTTGACGTTCGTGTGGAACGCCGCGCGTGCGCGCTACCAGCACTCGACGACCGTTCCGTCGATCATCCTCGGCGGCAGCCTCGAGCTGTACATGTACAGCGCCACCGACACGAGCGTCTCGTGGAGCGAGGGAGGCGTCATCGGCTCTCGCAGCGGGAACCAGATCTCCGTGAATGGCGCGGCCTCGCGACAGTCACCGCCGGGCTGTCCCAACAACACCATTCACACGTCGTGCGTTGGCTCTGCGCCGTTCGTGTTCGTGCCTTAAGGTTCGACTCGTGACCTCTCGCGGCCAGTTCGTCATCTCCCTCGACTTCGAGCTCCACTGGGGCGTGAGAGATCACACCTCCGTCGAGCGCTACCGCGACAACCTGCTGGGCGTACGACAGGTGGTGCCGGCGTTGCTCTCACGCTTCAAGCAGCGTGAGGTGCACGCGACGTGGGCGACCGTGGGGCTTCTGTTCGCGAAGTCGAAGGCCGAAGCGCTCCGTCACGCACCATCGATGCGGCCTGCCTACTCGAACGCCGCGCTCGACCCGTACCGCGAGCTCGAACAGGCGGGCACCACCGAGCAGGAAGACCCGTTTCACTTCGCGGGCAGCCTCGTGGAGCAGATTCACGTGACGCCGAACCAGGAGCTCGCGACCCACACGTACTCGCACTTCTAGTGCCTCGAAGCGGGCCCGACGGTGAACGACTTCGCGGCCGACCTCGACGCGGCGAAGGCCATCGGCGCGCCGTTCGGGGTAGTGACGAACTCCATCGTCTTTCCGCGCAATCAGTACAGCGACGCGCACCTCGAGGCGTTGTCGAAGGCAGGCACCGTCGCGTTTCGCGGCAACCCCGACAGCTGGTTGTGGAAGTCGGGCGCGAGTGAAGACCAGACCAGACCTCGCCGAGCGCTCCGCCTCGTCGACTCCTACGCAGGCCTTCCCAGACTGGCGCGCGTGAAGCGGCACGCCTCGGGCGTGGTCGACGTGCCGGGCACCCGGTTCCTCCGCCCGTGGACGCCGTCGTTCGCGAAGCTCGAACCCCTCAAGAGGCTGCGCCTGAAGCAGGAGCTGACCCACGCGGCGCGCGAAGGCGGGCTGTTCCACCTCTGGTGGCACCCGCACAACTTCGGCAAGCACCTCAAAGAGAACCTCGACCTGCTCGACGCGGTGCTCGACGTGTTCGACGAGGTGCGTGCGCGGTACGGCATGCAGAGCCTGACGATGCGCGAGGCGGCAGCGCTCGCCTGAGTCAGACGGTGTCGGAGTCGAGGTACGAGAGGTACCAGTTTCGCCGGTTGCCGAGGTTCGCTTCTGCAGGCGCCGCGAGCGACCTGACGCCGACGTGCAGCTCGATGGGTCGCAGGCGCTCGGGCAGCGGGAAGAAGCCGTTGCTGCGGTAGGCGCGGTGGTTGGGCGAGTGCTCGAGGCACCAGGCGATCACGACCTCGGCGCCATCGGCGGCCAGCTCCTAGATGCACTCCTGCAACAGGCGCTGAGCGTCGTCGGCGCGGCCGGGCTCGTGGAGCAGCTCGAGCACGTAGCCCACGCGGCCGCCGTGTTTGTCCTGCACGTCGAAGGCGCAGAAGGCGATGAGCTGGCCGCTCTCGTAGAGGCCGAGCACGCGGTACTTCATTTCGGGCTTCGCGAGGATGCGCCACGAGAGGTAGCGCGTGTCACGGTGAACGGCGACGCCGATGCCTTGCGCGAACCGCTCCCAGAGTGCGTCGAAGCTGGCGTCGAAGCGCGTGATGGGCCGCACCTCGTGCGAGCGGGGGAGTGAGGGGCGCGAGAGCTTGCCGAGCGGAAGGGAGGGCACCTTCGCGGCGAGCGACTTCAACGGCCCGAGGCGACGCAGGAAGAAGTTCGAGCGAAGCGGCCGCACGAGAAAGGGCACCGGGTCGAGCCGCGCCCAGCCGAGCTTCTTGAAGAAGCCTGGCGCCGAGCTGCCGTTGGGGAAGCCGTAGACGCAGGCGACGCCGTCGGCCTGGCAGCGCGCGAAGACGTTCTGGGCCATCTTGGTGAAGAGACCTTTTCCGCGAAAGTCGGTGTCGGTGAGGGTGTCGAGCGACTGGGTGCCGAGCGTGACCTGGCCGTTGAGGCGCAGGAAGACGGGCATCACCGAATAGATGGCCGCCGCGCGTGCGTCGTCGGCCGTCGGAATCGCGAAGTCGACGTAGAGCTTGCCGGTGGGGTTGTCGCGGTACTGCCACGCGAGCTGCGCGCGGCTCTTCGGCAGGCCGTTGCGCTCGAAGGTCGCCTTGAACCTGGCGAGGTCCTCCTCCGTGCGCTCCATGGCCCGAAAGCCCAGCGTGCTCATGGGTCGCTCAGCGGCGGTACCCGACGGCGCACCAGAAGGGAAAGTCGTCACCGACGCGAATTCGCTCGAGCCCTGCGTCGGTCATCATCTTCACGATCTCATCGCGGGTGAAGCGTTGCTCGAGCTGCGTGCCGAAGCGGTCGAGGGCGTCGGTGCGCATGGTGTAGAAGCTCTTGTCGCGGTAGGCGCTCAGCGGCACGAGGCTGACGTCGAGGCCGAGGCGCTCCAGCTTCTGCGCGATCCGCGCGAGGGGAAAGTAGACGCCCGCCGCGATGGCGTCGGTCACGGCGTGACGAAGGGAGTGGGGAAGCCGAGAGACCACACGGCGGCCCGCGTCGCTCACTTCCCACAGCTGCCGGAACCAGGCCGGCCGGTTGTCGAAGCGGTAGTAGAGGTACAGAAGAAGCGGCGCTCCCGGCTTGAGCGCCCTGGCGCACGCGGCGATGGCCTCTGCCGTATCGGGCACGTGGTGCAACACGCCGAGGGAGTAGCAGAAGTCGAGCGAGCCCTCGGCGAAGGGCAGGGCCCCGACCGAGGTCGCGTGGAACGTCACGTTGTCTCGTCCCGAGAGCGTCTGTCGAGCGACACCCAGCGCCTGCTCGCTCGCGTCAACACAGTGCAGGTGTCCCACTCGTGGGGCCACGAAGCGCGCCCACCGCCCACTCCCCACGCCGATGTCAGCTCCGACCGCGTCCTTCGGGAGCGTCTCCCACGGGAAGATGGCGAAGTACTGCTCGAAGACGCGCTTGAGCGTCGCTTCGTCAATCTCACTCTGGTCGAAGCGGGCCCACTCGCGCCCGAAGCCATCGACGGTGTTGGGGTCGAGGTTTTCCATGGTCACCGCTCCATCGTCAGGCGCTCGTCTTTGCCGTAATCGACGCGATCGGCAACGAGCGAGGTGAGGTCGAACGGCCCGCGCACGAAGCGTTCGCTGAACGCAGGGTCTTTCGACCAGACGTAGATGTCGTCGACGCTGTTGCGCGTGCCGTCGAGCCACACCGGAGGCACGCGCGTCGGCTGCATCGTCGCGCTGCGTACCCGAACGAAATCGACGGTCGAGGCGCTCGCGTCGGCGATGGCGCGACGCACGAATGCCCGCTCCACGCGTGAGTCACCGTTGGTGACGAGGTCGACCAGTTCGAGCGCTTCGAATGCTCCTGGGCGTCGCAGCCACTTCACGAGCGCAACGCCGAGCAACGGGCCTCCCGTAGCGCGGGCGCCCCAGACTTCGACCTGGGCTTCTGGCCGTACGCCGAGCTTCCACGAATACACCGAGGCCGATCGCTGCGGCGCGATGGCGCGGTGGCTGCTCGATGCGCGCTCGAGAAACGCAGCGACCTCCGGTTCGTTCGGCCACACACGAAAGACAGACAGTCCAGCGTCGTCGCGCGAACGCGCCGCGAGCCGCTGAACGGTCGGGAGCAGCAGGTCTGCCGGTCGCGCGGCCAGCGCAGCGACGCCGTCGAGCCGGTTCGCCGCACGTAACAGCGCACTGGGGCGCAGCGGCGCGAACAACGTCTGGTGGCAGCGAACCTTCTTGAAGCGCAACGACGAGTACAGCTTCTCGACCTGCGGCCCGGCGCCGGAGACGAGCAGCACGGGCTCGGTCGCCATCAGCTTGCGAAGCAGCCGGAGCGAGCCCATCTGGTTTCGCCACTCCTCGTCGACGTGCAGGTCGACGACCCACACCACCGGCGTCGACACCCCATCGACGACGAGCCGGTCGCGCATCGCGCCGAGCTGGCCGACGACTTCGTTGCGATGCAGCAGCAACAGGTACGCGTCGAGCGCAGAACCCCACGGCCCGTTCTGGTGGCGCCAGTCGAAGTAGTCGCGCGAGTGGCGCAGGTCGTCTTCACCGAACGCTCTGCGCAGGAAACCCTGCAACGACGGCCAGTGCGCGTCGGCGAACGGAACGACCTCGATGCCGCCAGCGCCTGCCTCACTCATACGTCGACGCGGCGAATCTTCTTGAAGCGGGCCGAATGGAGCGGCTCGTGAACACACTCGATCTTCGCAGGCACCTTGAACGAGGCGAGCCGCGTCTTGCAGAAGTCACGCACCCGTCGGCGCACCTCGGCTTCGTCGACCTGGGTCGCGAAGGTGAGGCGAGCCACCACCATCATGCCGGTGATGGGGTTCGGTGCTCCGCGCACGCTGGCGTCGACGACGTCGGGCAGCTCGAGCAGCACGCTCTCGACCTCGGCGGGGTAGACCTTCTCGCCGCCCACGTTGATGAGCTCGGAGCGGCGGCCGAGAATGCGCAGGTACTCGCCGTCGACGATGACCTCGTCACCCGTGTCGAACCAGCCTTCGGCGTCGAACGGGCTCTTCGCGTTGAGGTAGCCGAGCATCGACGACTTCGCACGAATGCGGAGCGTTCCATCGACGACCTTCGTCTCGAACCCCTCGCCGCCGATCTTCACGAACAGCGAGTCGTCCGACTTCGACTTCGACCGCAAGATGCCCAGCTCCGAGAGGCCGTAGGTCTGCAGCAGCTTCACGTTGGGCAACGCGGCGTGAATGCGCGAGAGCGTCGACTGCGGCATCGGCTCGGTGCCGTAGGTGACCTGCTTGAGGGACGAGAGGTCGAAGCGGCTCGCCGCGTCCGACATGAGCAACAGGTTCAAGAAGGTGGGTGAGGTCGGCAACAGCTCGACGCGGTGCCGCGCGATGGCAGCGCAGACCGACTCGGGGTTGCGGTCGGCGAGCGTCACGATGGTGCCCGTGTTCGACAGCACGTAGAGCAGCGTGTTGATGCCGCCGATGTGGTCGAGCAGCAGGAAGGTGATGGTGCGCAGCGTGTGACGCTGCACCTTGAACTTCTCGAGCAGCGGAATGAAGTCGTGCAGCGCTGCTTTGGGAGCGCCGGTCGAGCCCGACGAGAACAGCACGAGGCCCGGGTGGCCGGTCGCGAGGAGGCGCGTGAGCAGCTCGTTCTTCGGCGCGGGCGCGGGGTCGACTTCGCAGCGGGGCTGTTCATCGGCCCCGATGATGATGCGGGCCGAGACCTCGGCGATGGCGCGGAACTCGGGCTTGCGCGACTCCACGGTCGAGGTCAGCGGCACGACGACGTTGCCCCGCTCGATGAGCGCCAGCACCACCGCGATGGCGATGGGCGAGTAGTCGGCTTCGAGCGCGACGCTGCGGCCTTCGATGCCCAACCGCTGGAACTCGGCGCTCCAATGGCGGGTTCGTTCGAGCAGCCAGCGATAGGTCGATGGCTGGTCGAGGTGAATGAGCGCGGGGGCGTCTCCTGCAGCCTCGAAGCGCGTGAAGAGCCAGTCGAGCATCACGCGCCTCCAAGGTAGAGCACCTGACCGGTGATGAACGAGGCCTGATCACTCGCGAAGAAATCGACCGCGGCCTGCACGTCGTCGAAGGTGCCGTCGCGTTTGATGGCGAGGCGATCGACGATCTTCTTCAGCTTGTCCTTCGGGACGCCGCGCGTGAGGTTGGTGTCGATGGGCGATGGCCCGACGGCGTTCACGGTGATGCCGTAGGCACCGAGCTCGAACGCCAGCACTCGCGTCAGGGTCTCGACCGCGCTCTTCGAGGCCGCGTAGGCGGCTTCGCCTTCGAGCGCGAGTGGCACGGCGACGGTGGTGAGGTTGATGATGCGACCGCGCTTTCGCTTCATCATCAGCTTGGCGGCTTCGCGGCAGGTGGCGAAGGTGCCGACGACGTTTGTCTGCAGCACGCGCTCGAGCGTCGCGTTGGGCGTCAGCAGGGCGTGGTTCATCGCGGCGATGCCGGCGTTGTTGACGACGATGTCGAGCTGCCCGAAGCGCGAGCGCACGTGCGACATCACGCGCTGCACATCGGCCTCTTTGCCCACGTCGGCGGTGAGGTGTTCGACGCCTGGTTCAGACCAGTCTGGCTCGGTGCGGCTGCAGCCGACGACCCGTGCGCCGCGCTTCGCGTACTCGACCGCCAGATGTCGCCCGATGCCCTGTCGGGCGCCCGTGATGAGCACCACCGCTTCGGGTGGAATCGTCCAACGGGCGGTCACGATGGCTGCTTTTCCTGCAGCAGGCTGGTGATGAAGTCGGCAAGCGTCGCCACCGTGCGAAAGGGGCTCTTGCTCAACGACATCGCCTTGTCGTCCATGAGCGCGACGGGCACTTTGAACTCCGAGCCCACCTGCTCTTCGAGCGCGACCAAGTAGGCGACGAGATTGACGGAGTCACAGACAGCGCTCTTTCCGAGGAAGGCGATCTCCTCGGCGGGCTGGTTGGGGCGGGTGGGCACCAGCCCTTCGCTCACCATGCACCGCAAGCACAGCTCGACGACCTGGGTCCGGAGGGACGAATTCACGGGCGGCACACTAGCTCAAAGGGCGTGGACTGCCGCTGCTATGTGGCGCGAGCTGCCGGTCCCATTCACGCGTTTTTCCAGCTGCACGATCAGTGGAATGAACGGGCGTGCTCGGGTAACCAAGCCGCGCCATGAAGCTCCTGTATGTCATCACTGGCCTTCACCGGGGAGGCGCGGAAGGCCAGCTCCTCGAGGTGGTGACACGAATGCAGCGGAGGGGGCATCAGGTGGAGGTCGTCTCGGCGCTGCCCGCGTCGGGCTATGCCGAAGACATTCGAGCCTTGGGCATTCCTGTTCACTCGCTCGAGATTCCCCTGGGCCGGCTCAGCCCGCGCGCGCTGCCGAGGCTGGCGCGTCTCATCTGGCGAATGCGTCCCGACGTCGTGCACTCCTTCATGGTGCACTCGAACCTGTTGACCCGCGTGGTGCGGCTCGCTGCGCCGAGGCATGCGCTCGTGAACACAGCGCTTGGTATCTCCGAGAGCCGTACGCCCGACGACAGCTCGAGGCCGCGTGAGCTCGCCTACACGGCGACCGACTGGCTCTCCGACGCCACGACGCAGGTCAGTCGCAACTGCGCAGACCACTACGTGCGGTTGCGGGCCGTTCCTCAGCGCAAGATGAAGGTGATCCCCGTCGGAGTCGACGCGAGCCGCTTCGTGCGCTTCTCGGACGACGAGCGACGTGCGTGCCGCAAGGCGTTCTCCGTTCCCGATGATGGCTTCAACTGGGTCTCGGTTGCTCGCTTCACGCCCGACAAGGACCACAAGAGCCTGATCGAGGCCTTTGCCATCGTTCACCGGCAGACGCCCCACGCGCGGCTGTTTCTCAAGGGTCTCGGGGCGCTCGAAACAGACCTGCGCCAGCAGGCTCAGGCCGCGGGGCTCGGCGAGGCGGTGCGCTTCGTGACCGAGCGCGTGCAGATGGAGCGCTTTCTCAACGCGTTCGACAGCTCGGTGCTGAGCTCCGTTCGTGAAGGCATGCCGACGGTGTTGCTCGAGGCGGCCGCGTGTGAGCTGCCGATGGTCGCGACCGACGTCGGCGGCAACGCCGAGGTCACCCTCGATGGGGAGAACGGCTTCGTGGTGCCAGCGTCGAAGCCGGAGCGTCTCGCCGAGGCGATGCTGAAGGTGATGGCGTTGACGCCGGACCAACGAACGGCGATGGGACGCGCGGGCAGACGACACATCGTCGCCGGCTACGATCTCGAACACATCACCAGCGAATACGAAGCGCTGTACGGCGAGTTGTTGGAAAAGAAGCGCCACGCCGCCTGACCGGAGCCACCACCACATGGACGTGTTTTACGAGATGGGGAAGTTGCCTCCAGACGCGGCGGTCGTCGACACGGTGCGCACTGGAACACGGCGGCTCGAGGAGAAGCTGCGCGGGCTCGACGTCGATGCGTTGGCCATCTCTGACTACAACAAGCGCTACCTGCGAGAGAAGCTCCGCTCCCTGCGCGGCTCGCTGCAGCTCAACTCCCACCTGTTGTCGTGGGTGCTGTACCAGACAGGGAAGCCTGCGGCGCAGACCGTGTTGCTCGACTACGGAGGGGGCAGTGGAACGCTCTCGTTGCTCGCGCGAGCCATCGGGTTTGGCACGGTCGTCTACAACGACATCTACGAGGTCTCGGGAGCCGACGCGCGAACGGTCGGTCAGGCGATTGGGCTCGAGGCCGACGCCTACGTCGTCGGTGACACGAATGACGTCGTGGCTGCCTTCAAGTCGCGCGGGCTCACTTGCGACGCCGTGGTCTCGTACGACGTGATCGAGCACGTCTACGACATCGAGAAGTTCTTCCGGGAGATCGCCCAGCTCGCGCAGCGGCGGCTCACGCTCGTGCTGGGCTCGGGCGCGAACGACGCGAACCCGAAAATCCGCCGTGACCTCGAGCGTCAGCACCTGGTCGTGGAATTGAAGGACCGCGAGCCGGTCGAAGGTCAGAAAGATCGCGACACCCTGCGCTCGTACCTCTCGCTGCGCCGCGAGTTGATCGGCGAGCACGCGAAGAAGATCGGCTCGACGGGGTCGGCTTCGATTCTCGATGTGCTCGCTGCGAGAACCCGCGGCATGGCTGGTGAGGACATCACCCGCGCGGTCGAACATCTGAAGGCCACTGGTGAGCTGCCTGCTGCACCCAGGCACCGCACCAACACCTGCGACCCACGAAACGGGAACTGGGCAGAGCACCTGATGACCGCCGATTACCTGCGCGGCCTGCTCGGTCGCGAGGGGTTCGAGGGCGAGATCGTGCCCGGCTTCTGGCCTTCATCGACGAACCCCGCGAAGGAGGCTGCGGTGCTGGGCCTCAACTCGGCCATTTCGCTGCTTGGGCCGCGAGGCCTGCCGCTGGCTCCCTTCTACGTGGTGATGGCGACGCACCCCGGTCGCTGAACCGTGAATGTTGACCCGCTCCACGGTCACTATGGTACTCGCGGCCGTGGGGCGCCCGAGGGCAGAAACAGGAGCGATTGAGCCATGTTGAAGTTCGCGATCGTCGGCTGCGGCAGAATCTCCCAACGGCACGCTCAGCTGCTCGGACAACGTCAGGTCGAAGGGGCCGAGCTGGTCGGCGTCTGCGACATCCTTCCCGAGCGCGCGAAGACGACGGGCGAGCAGCAGAAGGTGCCCTCCTTCACCGACATGGATGAAATGGTGAAGGTCACCAACCCCGACGTGGTGGTGGTGCTCACGCCCAGCGGGCTGCACGCCGAGCACGTCATTCGTCTCGCGAAGCACCGCAAGCACATCGTCTGCGAGAAGCCGATGGCGCTCACGCTCGAGTCGGCTGACGCGATGATCCGCGCGTGCGACGCGGCCGGCGTGAAGCTCTTCGTCGTGAAGCAGAACCGCTTCAACCTGCCGGTGCAGAAGCTCCGTGACTCGCTCGACCGCGGCCGCTTCGGCAAGATCGTCATGGGCACCGTGCGCGTGCGCTGGTGCCGCCCGCAGGCCTATTACGACCAGGACTCGTGGCGTGGCACGTGGGCGCAAGACGGCGGCGTGCTCGCCAACCAGGCCAGCCACCACATCGACCTGCTGGAGTGGATGATGGGCGACGTCGAGAGCGTCTTCGCCAAAGCCCGCACCGCGCTGGTCAACGTCTAGACCGAAGACACCGCGGTCGCCGTGCTGCAGTTCTCGAGCGGCGCGCTCGGCGTCATCGAGGCGACGACCGCGACGCGGCCGAAAGACCTCGAGGGCTCCATCTCGATTCTCGGAGAAGGCGGCTCGGTCGAGATCGCTGGCTTCGCGGTGAACGAGATTCGTACCTGGAACTTCGTCAAGCGTGAGCCCGGCGACGACGACGTGTCGAAGTTCTCGGTGAACCCTCCCAACGTCTACGGCTTCGGGCACCACGCGTACCTCGAGCACGTCGTCGACTGCATTCGCAACGACAAGGCCGCGCTCGTCGACGGGCTCGAAGGCCGCCGCAGCCTCGAGCTGATCACCGCCATCTACGAGTCCATCGAGACGGGCGCCGAGATTCCCCTGCGGTTCCACGCCAAGCGCAGCCGGCTTGGGCAATCGGCGGTGTCGCGATGAACGTTCCCTTCCTCAACCTCAAGGCCCAGTACCACTCGCTCAAGCCCACGATGGACGCGGCTTTGGCGCGCGTCATCGAGAACGGCGAGTTCATCGGGGGCTCCGAGCTCAAGAAGTTCGAGGCAGCCTTCGCCCAGGCGCACGAGGTGAAGCACTGCATCGGCGTCGGCAACGGCACCGACGCGCTCTTCATCATCCTCAAGGCCATCGGGCTTCAGCCGGGCGAGTACGTCATCTGCCCCGCGAACTCGTTCATCGCGACCTCGGAAGCCACGACGCTCGCCGGTGGAAAGCCGCTGTTCGTCGACTGCGACGCGACCCACTACTCGCTCGATCTGCAGCTGCTCGAGCAGACGCTGGCGCGCGTCAGGAAGGACGGGCGTCGCGTCAGGGCCATCATGCCGGTGCATCTCTACGGGCGTGCCGCCGACATGACGGCCATTCTGGCCCTCGCGAAGGCTTACGACTGTGTGGTCATCGAAGACTGCGCTCAGGCTCACCTCGCGAAGCACGCGGGCAAGCGCGTCGGCGGGTTCGGCATCGCAGCGGGCTTCAGCTTCTACCCGGGCAAGAACCTCGGCGCCTACGGTGACGCGGGCTGCATTCTCACCAACGACGACGCGCTCGCGCTCAAGATGCGCATGTTCGCGAACCAC
>JAACJQ010000210.1 GCA_016879935.1 Archangiaceae bacterium
ATGTCTGGAAGCATGGAGCGAACTCTACCCCGCAGGGGCCGATTGACGGTCGACTCCCTGCGGGCTCGAGCCTGCTTCAGTCGACCCAGAGCACGCCCTCGGGCTGCGAGGCCTGGGTGTTGCCGAAGGTGCGGCGCCACGTGCGGAGGAACAGCGTCGCGTGGTCGGGGTGCTTCACGTGACCGCGCACGTAGATGCGGCCCTTGATGACGACGACCTCGTCTGCCTCGTGAGGACGGCCAGCGCGGCGCAGCTGTGCAGCCTGAGCGATGCCGATATGACGCGCGACGACCGACGTGCTGCTCTGGACCAACGCGTCGACCTCGGTCAGCTCGTCATCGGTCGGGTGCAGAAAGAACCACTCGCCCTGACGAACCGTCTTGCCCGTGCTCCGGCGCTCGGCCTGCACCACGTCGTCACCCTTGAGCGCGACGTGGGCCGCCCACACCGTCGGCGCCGCGCGTGGCAGCTGCGCGATGAACAGGTGCTGCTCGTCCATGCCGACGAGGAAGTGCCGCTTGCGGTCGTCGGTGAAGCGCTCGTACACGCGCGTGCCCGACTTCGTGGTGCGCACCAGGCGAGACCCGTCACGCGGCGCGGGCACGCTCTTGCCCACCTCGAACTCGAAGCGCCGACGCGGCTCGTGCACCATGACGATGAGCTGCTGGCGCGGCTTGTCGACGGTGGTGACGACGACGCGGTTCTCGTCGGCGCCGTGCCACAGCCGAAAGCTCTCGGTCACGCCCACGCGCGGGCGGCGAACGATGTCGAGCTGCACGATGTCGCGGCCCTGACCGCGACCACCGAAGAGCGGAGCGTCGAGCACCAGCAACGGGAGGCCGGCCTGGGCGAAGCGCGCGACGAGAGGAGCTGCACCCATGACGAACCCGCCGGCTCGAGGCTCCAGACGTGGAGCGCCCGCGCCGACGCGTCACGGAGACGAGGTCTGACTGCTCAGCCGACCTTCTTCAGGTCTTGCGGCTTCGCCGTCTTCAGCCACGCGAGCGCGTCGGCCGGGTTCGAGAAGATGCGCACCTCGACACCACCCATCATCTCGAACTGCTTCGCGGTCGCTTTCATCTGCAGCTGGCCGACGGCGCGTTCGGGGTTGACGATGGCCCAGAAGAGCCAGCCCGTCGCGTGCGCGCGGGGGAACCACTCCGTCGACGCCCACTTCGAGTCGGCCTCGTCGAGCACGGTGTTTCTCCGGTCGTCGCTCAGCCACTTCTTCGCGCCGGTCTTCTTCATGTGATCGAGGCCACACTCGAGCAGGTCGTGAAAGTCCTTTCCGACCATGCGGGTGAGGAACTCGTGATGAATGATGCCTTCGGAGTGGTACTTCAAAACGGCGCTGTCGTTCTTGAACACGATGGTTTCGGCCATGGGGCCCTCCACGCGGTCTCCATTTCAAGTCGCTTGCCGCGCTGAAGCGGTTGATCAACCTCGACGTGCGCTGGGGCCTTCGTGACCGCCTGGGTGTTTTGCAGCCGAAAGCCCACGCGTGAGCCACTGCTCGAGCGTCTTGCGCGTGCGCACGCCGGCCGTCATGACCCTGACGAAGCCGCGCATCGTCCGCCCTCCGAGTTTCATCGGCTGCACGTGCTCGAGGGCGCAGAGCTGGTCTCGCTCCCCGGGGCGAATCCGCACGAGCAGACCGTCGACGCCGACCGAGCAACACATGGCGCCGTTCACCATGAAGGCGAGCCCGCCCATCATCGGCTTCTCGACGACGACGCCCTTCGCGCCGAGGAGCTCGCGAACCCGCGCGGCCAACCGTTCATCGATGGCCATCACCGCCCTGCCAGTCGCGCGAGCTCGTCGGCGGCAGGCTTGAACGCGAGCCGGTCGAAGAAGAGCGTGATGCGCGAGATGCGGCCGGCGTCGACGTGCAGCGACTCCGCCATCGGCAGCTTCAGGCCTGCGGTCGTCACGAAGTCGTAGATGACGCACACGTCGTCACCCTCGGTGAACACCTGCTTCACCTCGGTGCGCGCCCAGACGGGGCCGATGCGTCGCAGCACGGCGAGGTACGCACTCGCGCCACGCACGTCGTTGCCAGGGCTCGTGAAAGCCACGTCGGGCGAGAGCAGCTCCTCGACGGTGCTGAGCGCCTTGCTGCTGCACGCTTCGATGTACGCGACGGCGATGTCTCTGCTGGTCATGAGAGCGACCTCCACTTCGGGTTTCACGTCATGACAACCGAGGCACCCGAAACTGTGCGGTCTGGCCGACGAACACGTCCATCGAGGCCACGGCGTCGTCGACGAAGCGCAGCACCATGACCGAATGGAGCGCGCCCGCGCGGGAGAACACGAAGGCCGGCGAACCATTCGCGCGCGTGGGCACGAGCTGAACGCCCCCGGCCCAGAACGACTGGAAGCGGGGTGACGTGAAGAAGGCGCGCACGGCCTCGACGCCGCGAAACCACATCGCCCACGGAGGCATCGCCAGCTCGACGTCACGCCGCAGCAGCGCCACCAGCGCGTCGAGGTCGTGCGTGTGCCAGGCCTGCAGAAAGCGCTCGAGCGTCTGCGGCGCCGGCTCATCGTGGTGAAGCTTCACCATCGAGAGCGCCTCACGCCCACGATGGAGCGCGCTGTTCACCGACGAGACGGTGAGCTCGAGCGCTTCGGAGATCTCCTCCGCCGACCAACCGAGCACGTCTTTCAGCAGCACCGCCGCGCGCTGCCTCGGTGGCACCCGCTGCAGCACCGCGATGAACGCGAGCGCCACCGTCTCGCGTCGCTCGAGCTGCTCGTCGACGCCGGGAAACAACAGCGTGTCGGGCGCGGGCGAGATGAACGACGACGCCTCACCTTCGACGAGCGTGAAGTCGGCGCCCGAAGGAGCCACCTCGAGCTGCGGCATCGTCAGGTGACGCCGGCGCTCGAGTGCGTTGAGGCAGGTGTTGGTGGCGATGGTGAAGAGCCACCGCTCCATCGGCGCGTCGCCGCGAAAGGAGTCTCTGGCCCGCCACGCGCGCTCCAGCGTCTGCTGAACGAGGTCTTCGGCTTCGTCGAAGCGGCCGGCGAGACGGTAACAATGTCGAAGCAGCGCAGGCCGAACCGCAGCGAGCACCGTCTCGAACTCGGCGGCCATGCGACTCCTACAAGTCCCAGTCGCGGTGCTTCTTGCAGCGCTTCTTCGCGTGCTCTGCCGCTGCGCTTCCGAAGTCGGCGAGCTGCCGCATGTAGATGTTCGCGTTGCTCAAATCGCCGCGCTGGCAGGCGACCTCGACCATGCGCACGAAGAACTCCCGCAGGCCTTCGTTCGACGTGAAGCGGGAGCGCAGCGAGCCACGACGCGACCAGGCGTCTTCCCAGGCTCCGGCTTTGATCTGCTCGTCGATGGCCTTGAGCTCGAGCAGGTCGGCGGCGTTCGGCGCAGGCAGACCCTTCGACGGTTGCTTCACGACGCCCGCGTCGACCACCTCGGGCACGGCAGCTGTCACCCCGGCATCGACCTCGGCCACGACCACGACTGCAGGAGCTCCCGCGTCGATGACGACGGCTGGAACGGGAACGACCACGGCGGCGCCCGCGTCGACCTCGACCGTCTTCGTGGAGCCGCTGTCGAGCTTCGACGCGATGACGAAAGTGGCTCCCGCGATGGCGAGCACGATGGCTCCAGCGCCGATGAGCATGGCGGGTGAACGCGACGGCGCCGGCGCCGGCGCAGGAGTAGGAGCGTCCACCGGCTTCGGCGGCACGCTCACGGCTGCTGGTGGAGGCGCCTTCAGCGCGCTCGAGTTTGGCGTCGCGAGTACCGGCGCTTTGGGCAGAATGTTCGACGGCGGCGCGACGGTGGCGTCGGCCATCATGTTCTCGTCGACCGACTCTCCCGGCTTCAGCACGCCGGCCGGGCCACTGGGGGCAGTCGACGGTTGAAACGCCTGATGTTGGCCGGTGCTCGACAGCACCTGGCCGGTGAGCTCGAGCACGAAGGCCGCGACGTTGAGCGTGCGGTTCGCGCGGTCTTTCTGCAGCGCGTGCTCGACGGCCTGGGCCATCACGTCGGGCACGTGCGGCGCGAGCTCGAGCAGCGGCCGGTGCGGCTCGTACGCGATGCGGAAGACGACCTTCGCGATGTTGTCGGCCTCGAAGGGCGCCTTGCCGGTGAGACACTCGTACGCGATGGAGCCGAGCGAGAAGACGTCGCTCTGCGGCGTGACGTCGCGGTTGTGGCCCAGCGCCTGCTCGGGCGACATGTACAGCGGCGTGCCCATCAGCACCGAGTCGGTGGTCTGCATGGTGCCGCCGTCGCTCAGCTTCGAGATGCCGAAGTCGAGCACCTTCACCTGGTCGCCCAGGCCCGTCGGCACGAGGAAGATGTTCTCGGGCTTCAGGTCGCGGTGCACGACGCCGGCCGAGTGCGCTGCATGCAACGCGCTCCCGACCTGTCGCATCACCATCGACGTCTCGTCTGGCGACATGGGCCCACGACGGAGACGCGCGGCCAGGCTCTCGCCTTTGAGCAGCTCCATGACGATGAAGGGCTGCCCCGACTCGAGGCTGTTGAAGTCGAGCACCTGCACGATGTTCGGGTGCTCGAGGCGAACGGCAATCTCGGCTTCACGCCGAAACCGCGCGAGCGCTTCAGCCGGGAGCGCGCCCTGCGTGTGCAGCACCTTGATGGCGACCTGCTTGCCGGCGAGCCGCTGGTGCCGCCCGAGCCACACCTCGCCCATGCCGCCCCGGCCGAGCAGCCGCTCGACCTCGAACGTGCCCGCCACCACCACTCCCGGGCTCAACGCGTCAGCCATCGCGGGCGCACTCTGACACACCACATGAAGAACAGAACGGACTTGAGGGGTTACGCGGCCGTCGCCGACGAACGTAAAGCACTGCCTGAATGGCGCGCACGGCCTCGCGTCCGGGTGCATCGGTCACCACGACGCCAGCTCCATCTGGAGTGGATCAGCCACATTTCGAGGTAGAACGCCGCCATGCACGCCATCGTCATCGCTCTCGCCGTCCTCGCGCAGATTGGGCCCGACAAGAAGGTCGACCTGTCGGACAAGAAGGACTCGATGGGCGCCGTCACCGACGGCAAGGGCCACTACGTCATCTACAACGCGAAGGAGCCGCTCGCAGGCCCCACCCTGTACGGCGACGGCAAGGTGTTTCACCTCATGCGCACCATCGGGGGCGGGGCGAGCGGCACCGAGAGCTTCAGCCTGAGCTACTGGGACCCGCGCGTGTACCGGGCCGAGAACAGCTACGCGTCGTTCAACATGAAGGACGACGGCCGGGCGTTCGACAACACCTGCGCCGACATCACCACGAAGCTGACGAAGGTTCCGAAAGACGAGCTCACGAAGATGCTGGGCTCGGCCGAGTTCCGCGGCTCGAAGTGGACTCGTCGGCCCGCGAGCCTGTTCCGCGACGATACGGGCACCTACTACCTCGTCGACCGCCTCCGCACCGATGACGACGCCGACCGCCGCGACTGGCGCGTCTTCATCGGCCCGCGCGGCAAGATGAAGCTCGCCGCGCTCAAAGACGTGGTCGACGACGACCAGGGCCAGATTTTCGCCACGAAGGACGGCTCGCTGCGCCTCGTCACCGGCACCGGCGAGAAGAAGTGGGTGAAGGGCAAGACCGAGCTGAAGCTGACCGAGGTCGACCTCGACACGTTCCGCAACGCGCGCATGGTGTACGTCGAGCTCGGGCCGTACTCGGGCGAGAAGCTCGGCACGCCCTGCGACGACCTGATGTGACAAGCGCAGAGAATCGCTGAAGAAGCGTCGAACGACAGATCGCCACGCGGGGTGGTGCGTTGAAGGGCCACCATGCCCAGCACGCTCTTTCTCGCGATGGCCACGTTGTTGACCGCAGCTCCGGCGCTCGTCGACGGCGCAAAGGCGAAGCCGCCGACCGCACCTTCGAAGAGCGAACTCTACACGACCTATTTCTACACGGCCGGAGAGGCCATCGTGCAGGGCTACGAGTCAGACACGCACGTGCGCATCATCAGCCTCACGGGCAAGAAGGGCACGTTGTGGGAAGGCACCGTGCACCGCGGCGACGCGACGGTGGTGCAGACGGGGCAGGGCACGTTCGGCTTTCTCTCTGACAAGAAGGCCGCGATTCTGGTCGGCACGCCGCAGAGCTGCACGTGCGTCGGCTACTTCGGCAAGGACGAGACCGGTTCGTTCCGCAGCAACCACATGTTCCTCCAGACGCCGCCGCTGTCGAGTAGCGGCAAGGAGCGCGTCGTCATCTGGGCGATGGAGGACCTCTCGCTCGAGGTGCGCGCGCCGAAGAAGGAGAAGCTCATCAAGAAGGCGACGCTCAAGAAGGGCGAGTCGCTCACGCTGATTCGGGAGCTCGACGTGGCCGTGGGCGCGACGCTCGAGCTGGTCGCCTCGAGCGGTACGTTCACCGCGCAGGCGTATTGGGACGAGGGCTTCACGGTGCCGGCCGACAACGGCTCCGCGGGCGGCAAGTCGTTTCACACGTTCGTCGGCAGCGTCACCAACGGCGTGAACGACTTGAACGTGCTCGCGCCACGCCTCGACGCGAAGGTCGTCATCACCGACCTGGTCGAGAAGAAGGTGTTGTTCCAGGGCGTGGTGAAGGGCGGCGGCGCGAAGACGCTGACGCTGACGGACAAGTACGTGAGCGTCGAGAGCGACGTGCCGGTGAACGTCGTCGTCGCGGCGCTCGAGCACTACAAGACGGGCTACGCCGAGCACCACTTCGCGGCGGGGCTCGAGGGCACGCAGATCGACAACGAGTTCCTCGTCACCACGTCCGGCGAGCTGTGGATGTTCAGCTACTACGACGGCAACGACATCACCGTGAAGGACGCGACGACGGGCAAGGTGGTGTTCGAGGGCCGGCTCGACGCGGGCGCGGTGAAGGGCCTGACGCCGGGGCACGGGTTGTTCTCGGTGCGCGGCTCGCGGGGGCTCTCGACGATGGGCGGCGCGAGCGCGTGCGGTGCAGACTACTCACCGGCTGGCGGGTTGTTTGCCATCGACGACGCAGTGCTCGAGGTGGTGGCGCAGATTCGCGAGGAGCGCATTCGTGAGGCGACCGCGCAGGGCCGCACGTTGACCGAGCAGGAGCTGAAGGCGCCGGTCAATCAGCAGGAGTGGACGAAGCACCAGAAGACGTTCCAGGAGTCGTACTCGGCGAAGTCGAAGCCGAAGGGGGCGTCGGCGGCCGAGGCAGCTCCGGCGGCCAAGTCGCTCTCGCTCGACGAGTTCAACCAGCGGTCGGCCGCGCATTGATCAGCGCGTGCGTTTGCGAAGCAGCAGCCACGCGCCGAGCGGAAACGCGAGCACGACGAGCAGCGCGAAGAGTGAACCGAGCAGCTGCCCGAGCTGACGGTCGTTTCGTTGCTCGGCGGTCTTCCAGGTGACGGGGCCGTCGAAGGAGCGGATGAAGGTGTCGAAGTCGTGCCGGAGCAGCGCTTCGTTCGAGGCGAGGCCGAGCAACCCGACCTGCATCGCCTCGTGCTCGAAGGGCAGCTGAACGGTGAGCTGGAAGAACTCGGTGCCGTTGGCGTTGGCGCGTGACTCGAGCACTTCGAGCTCGAGGTCCTTCCAGAGGAGCGTTCGATACGCGAAGGACTCCATCGTGATGCCGCCCGGAGCGGCTGCTTCTCGGGCGCTCGACTCGACGATGGCGTGGTTGGTGGGCACCTGCGCGATGGTTCCACCGAGGCCGGTGAGCGTGAGCGCGGCGAACGAGGGGCTGGTTTGGTTCGCGCGCTGCCAGGTTCGGATTCCGGTCGCGAGGTCCGGCTGGGCCTCGAACCCGGCGGGCACCTCGAAGCGGAAGCCGCGAGCGTCTTGGACCGGCGCCGCTGCGGTCAGCAGGGCCAACAGCGGCAGCGCGGCGACCATCAGAACGTCATCGAGAACGAGCTCATCACACCACCCTGTACCGGCACGACGACGGCCGACGCAGCGGGTGCATCGCCACCGGGGTTGATCAGAAACACCACCGCACCCGCCGCGAGCGCGACACCACCGGCCACCGACAACGCGACGCCCAGGTTCTGTGATTGCGCGGCCTGGTTGTAGGTCGTGAACGCCTCGGGGTTCGTGCACTGCGCATCGGGGCACAACATCTTCACCTTCGCGGCGCCCGCCGACGCCTGCGCTCCGAACACGCCGCCGACGACCAGAGCGGCGGCACCTGCTCCCGCGACGGCGACGCCAGCGATGCGACCCGGCGTGAAGAACGGCTTCGCCTCAGTCACCACGACTGGCGTCACCACCGGCGCGACCTCGGGCTTCGTCTCCGGCGGTGGGGCGGTCACCATCGGAACCACCGGCGGCGGCTCGACCTTCGGCTGCGGAGGCGGCGTCAGGCCCAGCGTGTTGCGCAGCGTCGTCGAGAACTCGCCCGACAGCTTCGGCTCGGCCTTCGTCACCAGGGCCGCCAACGCTCCATCGGCATCGACGACGCCGAGCGACTTTCCGTCTTCGTCGATAGAGAGCCCCTCGACCCGCAGTGTCGCGTCATCGAGCACCGCGCCGACCTCGACCGTCACCAGCACCGCGGCTTGCTTCTTTCGCGCCGCCTCGACGAGGCACACGCGCTTGGCTTTGCACGTCGTCAGGTCTTCGACGGCGGCGGCCATTGGCACGCCCTTCAGCTTTGACGCGACGTCTGCCGCTGCAGCCATCGCCTTCGGGCTGGTGATGCCAGTGCGGCGGCTCAACACCACCCACGCCTGGGGCGTGGCTGCATGGCTGGTCGACACGACGGCGCACAACGCGAGTGAGAGCATCGGTGTTCTCCTACAGCGACGACGTGTCTTCCTCGAGGCGGAGCAACGTCACCTCGAGGCTCTCGAGATCGGTCCTCGACAGTGATTCGGCCTGACTGAGTTTGGACTTCACGGCGTTGAGCGTCTTGCGCAGCAGCGCCACGTTCTCACCGGCCTTCTCTGCCGCGGTCAGCTTCACATCGAGCTTCTTCACCATCGCGTCGAGGCGGGCGGTGGGGTTCTTCACGACTACGGGCTTCGGCTCCACGGGCTTCGCGACCGGAGGCTCCACGGGCTTGGCAACGTTCGCGGGCTCCACCGGTTTCGCGACGGGAGCGGGTTCGACGGGCTTCACGACGACAGGCTCGATTGGCGCTGGCGTCGGTGGCTCGACGACGGGTGGCGGCGCGACGACCACCGGCTGCACGACGGGCTGAAGCGAGGGCTGGGTCACAGGCCTCAACGGCTCCTCGGCCGGCGCGGGCGCACTTGCTCCGCCACTCGACAGCACGACGACGACACCAATCACCGCCGCGAGGGCCACACCTCCGAGCACGAAGAACGGCACCTTCGAACGCGGCGCAGCGAGCTCGTCTTCGACAGCTTGCAGTTGCTGTGCGGTCGGAGCGCGCTGCGCAGGCGAGTTGAACTCCTTCGTCTTCGCGACGACGGCGGTGCTGAGCAGGGCGTTGGGCGAGACCTCCTGCGTGGTCGCGAGGTCCTTGCGGGCGGGCTCGAGGTCGGCGGGCTTCACCTCGATGGAGAGCGGCCGCGGGTCGACCGACGTCGCCTGGGCCTTCGCCTCGGCCGCAGGGTCGACCATCGTCGCCTTCACGTCGAGCGGCACCACGTTGCGGGGCTCGGCGTCGGTGCCGTACATCTTCTTCAGCTTCACGATGCGCTGGCGCACCGCCTCTGCCGACTCGGGGCGCAGCTCGGGCTTCTTCTCGAGCAGCTGTGCGACGAGCGCGTCGAGCGTGTCGGGCACGGCGCGGTTCAACGTCGAAACACGTGGTGCAGGCTGCTGTGCATGTTTGAGCAACATCTCCATCACCGAGTCGGCGGTGAAGGGTTGCTGGCCGGTGAGCAGCTCGAACGCGAGCACGCCGATGGCGTAGAGGTCCATCGCGGGGCCGACGATGCCGCCGTTGGCCTGCTCCGGAGCCATGTACGCCGGCGTGCCCAGCATGATGCTCGCGCGGGTGGCGGGCGTGTGCCCGAGCACGCCGAGCTTCGCGATGCCGAAGTCGAGCAGCTTCACGTACCGCGACCCGTCACGCTGACGACACAGGAAGATGTTCGACGGCTTCAGGTCGCGATGAATGACGCCCGCGGTGTGCGCCGATGACAAGGCTGAGAGAACCTCGTCGAGAATCACGAGTACGTCTTTGAGCGGTAGCCGGTTGTTCTGCTTTTTGTACGTCGCGAGCACGGCCTCGAGTGGCTCGCCGTCGAGGTACTCCATGACGATGCACTGGCGACCGTCGGGCAGTTGGCCAAACCCGAACACGTCGACGATGCCGCGGTGACCGACCTTGTTCACCGCACGCGCTTCCGAGACGAGGCGCTCGACGACCTCGGGGTTGTCAGCGACTTCGTGGCGCAGCACCTTGATGGCGACGCGCTTGCCGATGACCGGTTGCTGGCCCTCGTAGACGATGCCCATGCCGCCCACGCCGAGGCGGCTCGTCACGCGGTACCCCGACACCTCGGAGCCGATGACCGGGTCTCTCAGGGACGTCGGCTCGAGGCCGGGTCCGTCGTTGTCCTCATCGTCGGTCATCGTCACGAAGCGTCAGGGTACGGGGCGAACATAGATGTCGCTGAACGCATTCTGGTCGGCTGCCGACAGCGCGTCCTGCATGTCGAGGACGGCGTACTGACCACCTCGAGAGAGGCGAACGTAGTTGCAGCCGTTGGCTCCGCCGAGCGCTCGCACGACCGGCTGCGAGACATTGGTGATGGTGGTTGGGGAGCGCCAGACGAAGCAGTCACGGGCCGTGCCGTTCGCGTCCATCGGAACACCTGGCAAGTTGGTCGCGGTCGAGATGAAGGAGAGCGCCAGACCGTCATCGCTGAGGAACGTGTTCGAGCTGTCGCCGTTGCCCGAGGCAATCAGCGTCGAAGCGCCGTTGATGGCCGGGCGGCGGTAAATGAAGCGCGTGCCGCGGACGGCGCCAGTTACTGGATCGTCGCGGGTGTCGAAGAAGAACGACGTGCCAGCATTGTTCGCTAGAAGGTTGGCTGCGCTGTCAGCTTGGGTCGTGCAAGTGAGTAGGCCCACATTGTTGTCGCGTGCGAGCCGCGTCGGAACGGGCCCCGGGTTCATCTCCACGAAATAGCCGTGTGAGCAGTCGTCGGGGATAAAGCCAAAAATAAAAGCGAACGTATTGTAACTAACCCAACGACCATTTCCCGAGAAGAAGCTCGAGCCCGTGTTCGACCCGTTGGACCCGAACTGTTGCGGAACGATCCCGCCCATCGAGTTCAGCGAGGCCATGCGCATCACCGGAATCTGCCGGTCAAAGATGTAGATGTCGCCCTCGCCCTGGATGGCGTCGCCCGCAAAGAGGCCGGTCGAGCGGGTCGACCACATCACGTAGCGTCCGTCACGAGAGAGCACCGCGCTACTGAAGGATTCGGTATTGCCTTGTGGCTGACCGAGCGTGGTCGACGTGATGCCAAAGCTGCGCGTGTTGTTCGTCAAGTCGATGACAATAACATCGTTCCCCGCGCCGTTCGTGTCGGGGACGATGGCAGGCCCTGTGGTAATGAATGCCGCGAAGCGGCCATCAGCCGAGATGGTTCCACCAAACCCACCCTCCGCGAGCTGCTGACCGGCAGGCCCCGTCGAGAGCCGCGTCGTCGTGTTGGTGATGAGGTTGCGCAGGAAGACGTCGGGCTGTCCGTTCGTGTCATTCGGCACGAGGTTGGTCGCGGTCGAGGTGAAGACGACGAGTTTTCCGGAGTCGTCGACGTTCGGATCGACGCTGTTGCCGTTGCCTGCGCCGCCGTCGAGACCGACTGAGACGAGCACAGGAGCGTTCACACACGACGCCGCACGAACCTCACACCCGTCGATCGCCAATCCGTTGCAATCGAGGAAGCCGGGGCTGCACACCGTCGTACAGCTCCCGGCCGCGCAGGCCGCCGCTCCATTCGCTCCAGCCGTACACGTCACCCCGCACGCCCCGCAATTCGAGACATCGGTCTGCACGTCGACACACACCCCGCTGCTCGCCGCGTTCGCCACACACAACGTGCGCCCGCCCGTGCAGCTCGCCGAGTCGATGTTGCGCGTCGACAGCCGTGACACCTCGCACGCGTTCAACGCCACGTCGTCATAGATGCGCAGCTCGTCGAACGCGCCGCTGCCTCTCGAGTCATAGCCGCGGCCCGCCCAGTACGGAGTGCTCTTCGCGAAGTTCGCGATGGGGTAGGTGACACCGGCGTCTCGGTCTGCCGCGAGAACACCGTCGATGTAGATGGCGTGCTGCTGGCCCTCGCGCGTCACGACGAGGTGGTGCCACTGGGCATCGTCCTCGCGAGCGGGGCTCACCCCGATGAGGGCGGTGTAGGCCGAGGCGCTGCTCTGGTCGAACTCGACCGAAGCACCGACCGGGTTGCCGCGAATGGAGAGGAACGTGCCTCCGCTGCCTTCGGTGCGGTTGCCGAAGATCTCACGCATGCCGTTGGGGCCCGTGCCCAGGTACCAGAGCGAGACCGAGAGGTTTCGACCGGTGGCCGTGATGATGTCCGACGGCAGCTCGACGAAGCGCCCGCCCGACGTCGGCGTGATGGAGGCGGCCGCGCCGAAAGCGCCAGACGTCACCGCTCCGGCGACCGTGGTGCCCGTCGTCGAGCTCAAGAAGCCACCCGCCGAGACGAAGCGGCCGGCCTTCGCGCCCGAGCTGCCGCCATCGGGCAGCATGCCGAAACCTCCCAGCAGGTTGCCGGCCACCGCCGTGGGAACGACTTCTTCGAACGTCCATTCCCGGCTCGGCCGCGTGCGCACGCCGTGCTCGATGCGCAGCAGGTCGAAGCGTGAGCTGCCCGCCGTCGGCGCACCGTCGTTGTTGTTGGCGAACACCACCTTCGACCCCGACGCCGCACCCGAAATCGCCGCCGACAGCAGCAGCTCGTTCGCCGCGCCCTTGGTGTGCACCGACAGCTGCGCGCGCGCGCCGTCGTCGAACACCTCGAACACCACGGGCGCTCCAACCGCGAGCCCGCCGTCGAACACCGCCGTCGCCACCGAGACGCCGTTGTTGCGCAGCTCGAGCTGATCAGGCTTCACGATGAACTCGACACCCGAGTCGAGCTGAAACGCGCTGCCCGGTACGCCGCTGGTGCGAGTCCACACGTGGGCCCAGTCGTTGGTCACGCCGCTGGTGAACTCTCCGGTGATGCGCACGGCAGACGAGCTGGCGACCGCGTAGCTCTGCGCCGCCACCACGAGCGCGCTGCGATTGACGACGAGCTGACCCGCGGCGACCGAGACCTGCGCACCGCCGTCGGCCGAGACGATTCTCCACCTGCCGGCGTTCGGGGCAGCGCCCGACGAGAAGTCGTCGAACGTCGCGGGGCGAATGCTGCCCAGGCAGCGGCCGAGCGTGCACGTGTCGGTGCCCGAGCACGCGTCGCCGTCGTCACACGCCGCGCCTTCGGCCTTCAGCGTCGCCGTGCAGCCACCATCGGCGGGAATGCACACGCTCGTCTCGAAGCAGGCAGTCGGGGTCGCGCACGTCGTGGGAGCCGTGCCGACGCACGCTCCGTTCTGGCAGACGTCGGTCGTCGTGCACGCGTTGGAGTCGTCGCAGCTGCCCGTGCGGTTCTGGTACTCGCACGCGCCGTTGGTGGCGTTGCAGGTGCCGCCCGTCTGACACGCGCCGGGCATCGGGCAGGTGCGCAGCGTCACGACGCAGCCGGCGTCGGTGGCCGAGACGATTTCACAGGGGTTCGACGAGGCGATGCAGGTGCCGGCGTCGAGGCCCATCGCGGGGAACTGCACGCAGTTGCCGGCCGAGCAGTACTCCGTCGCGTTGCAGGTACGGCCACACATGCCGCAGTTGCGCGGGTCGTTCTGCTGGTCGAAGCACGAACCGTTGCAGCCCATCGTTCCCGTGGGGCAGGGCGGCGGGCCGGCGTCGACGACGAGCACCCGACAGTTTCCGCCCGTGCAGTACTCGCCCGTGGCGCAGGTGGTGGTGCAGTTGCCGCAGTGGCCAGGGTCGTTGCGCAGGTCGAAGCAGACGCCGCTGCAGACCGAGAGCGGCGACTGGCAGGTGACGCCGGCGTCGCCGGAGCCGCCGCCAATCGTCGCGCAGGTGCCCATCACGCACGCTTCGTTGCTTCCACACGAGCGGCCGCAGGCGCCGCAGTTCGTCGGGCTCGAGCGCGTGTCGACACACTGACCGCTGCACGTCGTCTGACCGGTCGCACACGAGGCGGTGCAGGCTCCGGCGGTACACACGCTGCCGGCGGCGCAGGCGTTGCCACAGGCGCCGCAGTGACGGCGGTCGTTCTGTGTGTCGACACAGACGCCATCACACGTCGTGCACGGTGTCGGTGCCGGGCCAACGCACGCCGACAGCACGGACAGCACCACCGCCGCAGCGAGCGGCATTCCACGCAGTCGAATCGTCACGAGTGTTCTCCCCAGAGAGTGGTGCAGCGTACCGTTGCGAGCGCGCACTTCGAGAAAATGCTGTCTGCTTTCGCGTGCTTCCGCGTCATGCCAGACGAGTGGGCAGTTCGGTGGGCGGGGCAGGGTGCTACAAGGCCCCCGCTTCTCGAAGTCGCAGCTTCGAGTGGAGGGGACCCCCGCGGTGATCGTTCGCAAGTACCTGAAGCTGTCGGTCGTCGCGCGAGTGCAGGGCCCACGTGTGCTGGTGGCCGCGGGATGGGCTTCGTTACTCGTGGGGCTCTTCGAGTTCCTGCCTGCGCCGTGGCTCTCGGTGCCGAACACGGCGGTGGGCCCGATGGCGACGGCACTGGCCATCTTCCTCGCGTTTCACAACAACGGCTCGTACGACCGCTGGTGGGAGGCGCGGAAGCAGTGGGGGCAGCTCGTGAACTCGAGCCGCTCCTTCGCGCGCCAGGTGAAGTCCTTCGTCGACGACGTGAGCGCGCACGCCGAGCTGATCCACCGGCAGATCGCCTTCGTGCACGCGCTGCGGTTTCACCTTCGCAAGCAGGCTGATCAGCTGCACGAGCTCGAGCCGTTGTTGCCGAGGGGTGAGCTCGACGAGGTGAAGAAGGCGAACAACGTGCCGCTCGCGCTCATGCAGAAGCAGTCAGACCGGCTGCGCGCGCTGCGGGCCGCTGGAGCACTCTCTGACTTTCGCGCGGTGCAGCTCGACCAGACCCTCACCGACCTCGCCGACGTGCAGGGCGCGTGCGAGCGCATCAAGAACACGCCGCTGCCGAGGCAGTACGAGTTCTACACGCGGCTGTTCGTCTACTTCTTCGTACTCATTCTGCCCGCGACGATGCTCGAGTCGCTGGGGTGGCGCACGCCGCTGTTCACCGTGCCGACGAGCTTCCTGTTCTTCGCGCTCGAGGGCGTCGCCTCGGTGAACGAAGACCCGTTCGAGAACCGAATTCAAGACACACCGATGACGGCGTTGAGCCGCACCATCGAGATCAACCTGCGTGAGCTGAACGGCGAGCGAGATTTGCCTCCCCCGCTGCAACCCGTCGATGGCTACCTGATGTGAGTGGAGCGCCCGTCATGAACCCTCCTGTTCCTCCTCCCGAGCTGCCCCTCGCCGAGCGCCTCGTGCGCGTGAACTTCACCGAGCGTCGCGTGCGCAACGCGGCCGGCGTGCCGCTGGTGCCGCCCGAGTACGCGGCCGACACCGGCAAACGCGTGGCGCTCATCGACGTGCGCGACGAAGGCGACCTCGTCGGCCCGCTCGGCCACATTCCCGGCGTGGTGCACGTGCCGCTCGCCGACGTGGCGCGCATTCCGTCGGTGTTGGGGCTCGACCAGGTCACGGTGCTCATCTCGAATCACACCGACCGCGCGGGCCGGGCGGCGCTGTTCCTCGAGGCGCTCGGCATGCCCTACGTCGCCGCGATGGAGGGCGGCATGGCGGTGTGGAAGGCGATGGGCTTCTCGACCTCGCGGCTCACGCTGTTCAAAGACCGGCCGCTCAAGAAGCTCGACCCGCCACCGCCGCCCCCCGCCGACGGCTTCCTCACGCGCGAGATGATTCACGCGCACGTGGGCCGGCGAGGCAGCGTGAAGTGGATGACGCTGGCCGCGTTCCTGACTCGAGGCCGCAGGAGCTGCGTCGATGGCCGTGACGACCACGGCGTCATCGGCACGCCGGGCGGAGACACCGGTGAGCTGGCGCTCGCGCTGGCGGCGTACGAAGCCACCACGGGTGTGACGCTCGAGCAGCACCACATCGACGCGCTCGTGCAGGCGTGGCTCGATACCTTCGGCCGCTTCTATCTGCACAGCGACACGCCGACGGTGAACGCGCTCATTCCGAAGCTGCGCGCCGACCCACGGCTGACGAAGATTCTCGAGCCGCTGACACAGCCGATGCAGTGGCGCACGTTCCTCAAAGGGCCGCCGGTCGAAGCGCGGGAGCCGTTGCTCGAGTGGTACATGAAGCCCGAGGCGATGGGCTGCGGTCACCTGAAGTTGATGACGCTGCACCCCGAGACGTACGGCGTGCGGCCCGGCCTGGTGCCGCAGGTGCTGCGCGCGTTCTGGACGACGCGGTGGAAGGGCGCTCCCGAGCCCGAGTACGTGGTGCTCGGCGGCAGTCACGGTGAAGGCGCCGTGGTGAACGTGACGCTCGACGAGAAGCTGTGGACGTTCAGCAAGGTGCCGCTGCTGTCTCCGAGCGTCGACGGCCTGCAGATGTTCGTGAATCACCCGCAGGTGGCCAGACAGCTTCGCTCGCACGTCGCCGAGTTCCTCTTGCGCGTGGAGTCGCTGTTGCCGGCGGTGCCGAGCCAACGCAACACCCTCGTCGACAAGGTGTACGAGCTGGGCCAGCGGCACCTCGAGGCGACGCTCGGCGTGCTGGCGTCAGGCCTGCCGATGTTCGAGGTGCAGTTTCACGGTGGTGAAGACTTCTCGGTCACCGAATTGGCGAAGGCCGACCCGTCGAAGCGCAAGAGTCACTGAGCAGTACGGCCTGACCCACCCTGAAATCGCGCGCCAGGAAATCGGTTCGCCCCGGCTGCGGAGTAGCGTGTCGCCCGATGCGTTCCACCGCGCTCCTGCTCGTCGTGCTCGCTGGCTGTGGCGAAGAGGCTGATCAGCCCGGGCAGGTGCGGCAGGCCCTCTCGTCGGGCGTGGTGATCAGCGAAATCTACGGCGGCGGTGGCTCGACCGGAGCGCCCTTCGACTCCGACTTCGTCGAGCTGTTCAACCGGGGCAGCAGCACCGTCACCATCGACGGGTGGACGTTGCAGGTCGCGACCGAGACGAGCTCGACGTGGAACGCGGTGGCGCTGAGCGGCTCCATCGACGCGGGCCAGTCGTACCTCGTGCGCATGGGCGCGGCGGGCATCACGGGCGCTCCGTTCTCGGCCGACACGACGGGCGCGGCACCGCTGGGCTTCACGGCCGGCAAGGTGTTGCTCGCCTCGTCGACCACCCTCATGAACGGCGCGTGTCCTTCGGGGCCGCTCGTCGTCGACCTCGTCGGCTACGGCGCGGCGGCCACGTGTTTCGAGCGGGCCCGCGCAGGGTCGCCCTCGGCCACGCTCTCGCTGCAACGTCGCGAAGACGGCTGTGTCGAGCGAGACGACAACGCGAACGACTTCGTGCTCGCCTCACCGACGCCCACGCCTTCGACCGAGCAGCCGAGGGTCTGTTCGCCCGATGCGGGGGTTCCACCACCCATCGACGCGGGTGTCATCGAGCCGAGCACCTGCCTCGAGATCTCCACCTTCCCTTCCGTCGCGACCCGTGGCGGCTACGACCGCGGAAGAGACCGCTCCTTCGCGCGGCTCTACACGCAAGAGCCCACGCGCTCGGACGGCGGCATGCAGATGGTCTCGCTCGAGGCTGCCTTCTTCAGCGGGCTCTCGTTGCCGGCCCGCCGCACCTTCACCCTCGACGGCGGAGTCGACTCCGAGTCGTGCGAGCTGTGCGTGACGTTCGGCCGCCGCTGCACCCGCAGCGCCTGCTCCGAGGAGTTCTTCATCGAATCAGGCGAGGTCTTCGTCGCGCAGGCAGACCGTACCGACGCGGGCCACTTCGTGGGCAGCATCACCAATGCGCGCCTCGTGCGGTGGGACTTCAGCAACCACCGCGCCGTTCCCGGTGGGCAGTGTGTGGCCATTCCCTCGCTCTCGGTCGACGTGTGGTGGCCGACGCCGACGGTCGACGCAGGTGTCGATGGTGGCGCTGAGGGCGACGCAGGCGTCGGCGCTGACGGTGGCGACGAGGTGCCCCTGCCGGGCAAGGGCTGCGGCTGTGGCTCGACTGATGGAATTGCGACGCTGGTGCTGGCGGCGCTGCTGCTCAGCCGTCTACGGCTCGTTCGCTGACGTCCACGTCGAGAGCGTCGCGGCATCTCCGACGACGGCTTCGAAGCGCCACGTCTCGGTCACGTCGTACTGGCTCGCGAAGTCACGGTCGAACACGTACCGCCCCGAGACGTGCCAGCCATCGTCACGACGCGCGGCGCTCTCGAACACCAGCGCCTCGTCTTGTGAGAGCCCCGGTCGCTCGGGCTGCTTCTCACACACGAGCTCGAACACGCGCGCGACGACGTCGGCGGGCAGGTCGCCCGGGCGGTCGACGCTCCACGAGAGGCGGAGCTTCTTCGCCGAGACGGCTTCGTCGAACGTCACTCCACGTCCTCTTCGTAGTGCGGGGTCGGCCGTGGCCCGGGAATCGCTGCTTTCCCCTGCGACGGCGTGCCTGCGCCCTGCTTCGAGATGGCCTGTGAGAGCCGCTCGGCGAACTCCTGGGCCGAGTGATGGCCACGCAGCTTGAGCAGGTGATTGCGCGCGGCGACCTCGACGATGGTCGTCATGTTGCGGCCGGGGCGAACCGGCACCACCGCGTGCGGCAGCTCGGCGCCCAGAATGTTCATCGACTCCTGCTCGAGGCCCAGGCGGTCGTACTCGGCGCCCGAGGTCCACTCGACGAGCTCGATGACGAGCTCGATCTTCTTGCGGTCGCGTACCGACGCCACGCCGAAGAGGTCTTTGATGTTCAGAATGCCGAGCCCACGAATCTCCATGTGGTGCTGAATCATCTCGTTGCCGTGGCCGTACACGTCGCCGCCGCGGCGCACGAGGTTCACGATGTCGTCGGCCACCAGCCGGTGCCCGCGCATCACGAGGTCGAGCGCGATCTCGCTCTTGCCGATGCCCGACTTCCCCAGCAGCAGCACACCCACGCCGAAGACGTCGACGAGCACTCCGTGCAGGCTGCCTGAGGCGGTGAGCGTCTCTTCGAGAAACGACTGCACCTGCGAGATGAACGCCGACGAGATGAGCGGCGTGCGCATGAGCGCGAGGCCCGTGCGCTCACACCCCTCGAGCAACGGCCTGGGCACCTCGAGGCCCTTGGTCACGACGACGCAGGCCAGGTTCGACTCGAAGACCTTCTGCAGCACCGCGTTCTGCTCTTCGATGGTGAGGGTCTTGAGGTAGCTGATCTCGGTGTTGCCGAAGACCTGCAGGCGCTCGGGGTGCAGGTGCTCGGTGAAGCCGGTGAGCGCGAGGCCGGGCTTCTGAATGCGAGAGCTCGAGATGCGGCGCTCGAGCCCCGACTGCCCGGCGACGAGCTCGAGCTTCAGGTCGTACTGCCCGTCGTCGAGCAGTTGCTGAATCGTGCACGACGGCGTCGTCGAGGTCGTGATCATCCCGCGAACTCGTCTTCTCGCGCCTGGAGCCGCTTGGCGAGCGCACGCACGAGCTGCAGTGACATCGACCGGTTCGAGCGGAGCGCGTCGCGGAAGTCCTGCTCCGAGAGCACGAGCAGGTCGCAGTTCTCGAGCGCGACGACGGTGGCCGAGCGGGGCGCGGGGTTGATGATGGAGAGCTCGCCGAAGCAGTCGCCGCGCTTGAGCACGTTGACGCGCTTGGCCCCACGCCGGCCGTCACGGCGCACTTCACAGGTGCCGGTGACGACGAAGTACGCCGCCGCGCCGCTCGCGCCCTCTTTGATGATGACACTGCCGGTGCGGTGCTGCTCGACGGTGAGACGCGCAGCCAGCTTCTCGAGCTCGCCGTGCGGAACGTCGGCGAGGAGCGGCATGGCCTTCAGCGCGTTGGTGCGTTGGGTGAGCTCGTCCATGGCGCCGAGTTACCACGAGCCGGTGCTCCGAACCTCGTTCAGCAACCCCGGAATCGACCGGGCCGCGACCTGAACCCGTTCTCAGCGGCCGGGCGTCTGTGCTGCCATCACGCCGACGTACTCCTCGGCCGAGATGGAGTTCTGGAACTTCGTCGAGTGAACCATCGCGTGCTGCGGGTTCACCACGCGCGGCGCGAGTTCCTTCGCCACGTCGAGCTGCGTGATGCCGTGGTCGGCGAACGCGTCGATGACGAGGCCGAGCTGCGCCGCCGTCACGTACTGCCGGGCGAACATCTTCTGCGCCATCTCTTCGCGGGTAATCGTGTTGCGCTGCGCTCGCAGCGTCTGCAGCACGCCGGCGAACGTCGCGCCATCCATCGGGAGCTGACCGTTCTTGCTCATCAGACACCCAGGGTCACTCGGGCCCGTGCCGCAATCACGCGCCACCTGCTGCTGCACGTACACCGGCTGCTGCTGCACCACGACGCGCTCACGCACCATCACCGGCGCGGGCTGCTGCACGATGACGCGCTCACGCACCACCACCGGCTGCTCGACGACCACCGTGCTCGTCTGCACCACGCCGCCCACCCGCACGTTCGCCTGAACGCCGGGCATCACCACGGAGGCGCCGAGCGGGCCGACCTGCACCGCGGCTCCGACGGTGCCGACCTGCACTGCCGCGCCCGTCACCTCGACCTCTTCGACCTCGCCGACCTGCGCGAAGGCCATCGACGACAGACACGACACCACCACCGCTGCACGCAGCATGCGCTTCATGGAAACCCGCTCCTGGTTGTTCGGACCCGACACGTCCTTCGCGCCGGCCTGTCCTCTGTCTTGGGAGGGGCTCGGCCGAATTATGAAAGAATCGACGGGCTCACTTCTTACGCGACGCAGCCTTCCCTTTCGCCGCCGGAGCGAGCCTGCCGGCCGTCACCACGAGTGGAGCGCCGCCACCGGAACGGGCGACCGTGTAGCTGATGCCGGTGATGGTGGCCGGCTCCCACGCGCCGTCGACCCACAGCTTCACCGCGCCCGGCTCGTACCGGAGGGTCGGGTCACCAGGGTCGGCCGAGACGCCGTCGAGCTGGTTCTGGAGCGCCTGCCAGTTGGCCTCGGCCGTGCCCTCGGGCCGCATCACGCCTCCCGAGCGCTTCACCTTCCAGTCGAAACCCGGAGGCGCGTTCTCGGCGGCCTCGAGCGCCTTCCACAGCGCCTTGTCCTCGCAGATGAAGCCGTGCTGCGTCGCCGAGCCGATGATCAGGTCGCTGGCCTTCTTCCGCGTTCGCGCGTCGAAGAGCAGGCCGGTGTCGGAGAACTGAAACCAGTGCGCGACCGGCACACCGTCGTCGAGCACGTTGGCCGAGGCGACGTCGCGTGAGCCCAGCCACTCCTCGAAGGAGCTCCATTCTTCGAAGCCGCCACAGGCCATGAAGAGCTGCGCGACACAGCGCTGCTCGAGCGGTTTGAGCTCGGTCCACCGGGTGCGGGTGTTCAGCCTCGAGAAGTACATGGCGCGCACTGTGCCGTGCCCCCACCCGAGGGTCGAGCGCGCGGCACGCCGGTTGCGCTGCGGCCGCGCCATGCGTTGGCTCCTCCTCGTACTCGTGGTGACGTCGTGTGCTGATCCACTCGTGGTTTCCACGGGTTCGGGCGAGGTCGAGATGGGCGCCTCAGTCGACTTCCCACCGACGGCCCTCGGATTTTCGAGGGTTCGCTCGCTGACCGTCACCAACCGCTCGCGAGTGGCGAAGACGCTGACGCTCGGCACCCAGGCTCCGTTCTCCACCGCCGCCTCCATCGACGTGCCGGGCGGCGCAGAGGTGAACGTCGACGTCACCTTCACGCCTTCGACGGTTGGGGCGGTGAGCGGCGTGCTGCGCGTCGATGGCCTCGAAGTGGCGCTGCGTGCAGAAGGTGTCGCGCCGCTCGACTGCGGCGCTCCGGGCGTCTGTGGCACCGTTCGCTTCGACGCCGAGACGTTGGCCTGCGTGCGCACGCCGAAGGCCGACGGCACCGCGTGTGACGACGCGCTCGCGTGCATCGAGGCAGGCTCGTGTCAGTCGGGCACGTGCGTGGGCCGCGCGGCACGCTGTGATGACGCGAACACGTGCACCACCGACTCCTGCGCCGTCGGGAGCGGGTGCCTGCACGTCGCCGTCGAGTGCGCACCGCCCACCAACCCCTGTCAGGCCGCGCTGTGCGACCCGCTGCGAGGCTGCGGCACCGCGCCGGTGATGGATGGAACGCCCTGCGGCGCCGTCAGCTGTGAGCTTGCCAACGTGTGCCTCGCCGGCCAGTGCCGCGCCGTCGTGCCTCCCGAGGGGTTCACCTGCTCGCCCGCCTCGGCCTGTCGTGGTGAGGGCGTGTGCCGCAACAAGGTCTGCGAGCGGCCGCCCGAACACACGCTCTCGCCCCGGTGGACGTACTCGGCCAGCACCCCCGACTTCCGCTTCGAGGGCGTCACCGACGAGCAGGGCAACTGGTACTGGGTCGAGTGCTCCAACACGTACGTTCGAATGGGCACGCCGCGAGACGCCAACGTGCCGAAGCAGCCCGACCATCGCTGCGTCGTCACCTCGCGCACCAACGAAGGCCTCGAGCGTTTCGCCACCGAGGTGAGGGGCCCGGGCGTGACGGGCACGAACCTGGCCGGCCTCCAGCTCGTCTCGGGTGGCGCGTTCATCTTCGCCGACGCCGATGGAGCGCTCGCCGCCGTCGACGTCACCACGGGCTCGTTGCGGTGGCAGCGCGCGCTCTCGACGCCCTCGCCGCACATTCTCGCGCTCGCAGACGACGGGCACGGTGCGCTCTGGAGCATCGTGCGCTCTGACGGTGAGACCGAGGCGTGGTCGCTCGTTCGGTTCAACGCGGCCACGGGACAACTGCTCGGCTCGGTCGAGCGGCCCTCGCGTGTCACGGGCCTGGTGACGTCGGAGCGCGGCGCCGCGTTCGTGATGAGAGACCAGCCCAACGTCATTCTGCCCATCGACCCGTTCCCCGCGCCGGTGGCCCTGCTCGAACGAATCGAGGCCGATGGTGGTGTCGCGTTCTCGAGCAACCTGTTGCGGGCGAGCCCGCCAGTGATGGTGGTGGGCGACCGGGTCGTCATGGCCGACGACGCCGTCTTCGATGCCACCGATGGCCGCGAGGTCGAGCAGCCGTCATCGCCCGAGTGGAACACGGCGTCGTGGAAGGGCCTCTCGAATGGCACCACGCGCGTGCGGCTCGCGGCTGAGCGTGCTCCTTCGGCGCCGCTGCCTCCATCGATTCCACCGCCAGTCGTTGCGTTGCAGTCGGTCGATTCGCGCGGCGTGCGTTCGCGCCCGTTCACCATGGTGGCCGACGTGGTGAGCGACGCGTTCCTCACGTCGCAGGGCGACTCGCTGTTCGTCGCCACGAAGCTGAACAGTCTGCGCAGCCCGAACGCTGCCGACGAGACCCGCGTGCGGCAGGTGCACCCGCTCGGCGTCGAGTTGATGAGCTGCCCGCTCGTCGACCGCCTGCCTGGAGCCACCGTCGACACCCCGCTCATCCTCTCGTCGACGGTCGGCACCAACGGCCGCTCCATCGCCGTGCGGGCGAGCGAGACCGACTGTGCGACGTGTGACCTCTGGTCGCCGCCGCGCATCGCCGTCTACGACCTCGGCCGGCCTGCTCCGGGCGTCGCCACCCGCGGGTGGGTAGGGCCGCGAGGCAGCCCGCAGTCAGGCGCGCACCCGAAGTGAGGCGCTGATCAGACGCAGCACAACGAGCCGGTCCACTTCCCGCGGCAGCCAGAGGCGGTGCCCTGCACGCACGTCATCGACGAGCGAAGGCAGCAGGCAGCCCCCGTCCACTTCAGGTCGGTGCCGGTGCACCACGTCGCCGTGCCATCGACGCACTGCGACCAGGTCGCCGTGACGCAGCAGCGCGAGCCGGTCCACTCCAGTTCGGTGCCGGTGCACCACGTCGACGTGCCCGCCACGCACTGCCGGTACGCGCGGCCGACGCAGCACTTCGAGCCCGTCCACTGCAGGTCGGTGCCGGTGCACCAGGTCGCGGTGCCGTCGACGCACTGGCCGTACGTCGAGTCGGCGCAACACATCGAGCCGGTCCACGTCAGGCCGCTACCCGAGCACCACACCGACGTTCCCGCGACGCAGGTGTTCGTCGCCGAGCCTCCGCCCGTTCCGCCCGACGAGCCCGGCGCGGGGTGACCGAACGAGAGGCACACCTCGGTGCACTGCTCTCCCATCGCGCAGCGGCGGTTGTCGCAGCGCTTCGAGTTCACCGGGCTGCCATCGCCGCACCGGCACACGATGTTCGGGCAGTCTTCGCCTTTCGAGCATTGGGCGGTCGGCGTCGGTGTCGGGGTGGAAGGCGTGGGCGTGGGCGCTGACGCATCGGGAAGGTCGATGACGGGTCCACAGCTGATCAACAGCGAGGCGAGCGCGAGGCGGAGCGTGTTCATGCACCGTCATTGGGCGCGGCGACTTCTTTCCGTCACGCGTGATGAATAGGCGCAGCGCCGACCCGTCGGTGTGGCCGGCCGATGGAGGGGTTCGTGCTGGTCTCAGTCATCTCGGGTCTCCTGCTCGCGGCATCACCGCCGCCAGAGGGCACGCGCCTGTCGGTCACGCTCGACGGCGCGCGCACCGACGCGTTGCAGCGAGCCGTCTGGGCGCACGAGCCGAGCGATGCGCCATTTCCCCAATTGAGCCCGGGCTTCGGTGGAGGTCTGAGCGTCGAGCTGGGCATGCAGCTGCCGAACCTGCGCTGGCTCGGCTTCTTCGTCGGGGCGCGGGGCCGACTCGGGAGCTGGCGGGGCGCGACGCTCGATGACGCGGCGTCGTTCTGGGACCTGGGGTTGCGCAGCCGAATCGAGCTCGTCCTCGGCCCGGTCGCGTTGTGGGGCGGCATCGGAACCTCGGCCGGAAACGTGGTGGCGCGTACCCGTGGCGTCGAGCGAGAGGTGGTAGCGCACGCCGTCGACTTCAGCGCCGGGCTTCGCGTGAAGGTGCTGGGCCCGCTCGGGCTCGGTCTGTTCGTCGAGACCCAGCACGCGTCGTCGTTCGCTCGGCCGCAGGAGGAGTTCTCGACCCTGCGTCTGGGCCTCGACCTCACGCTCACGTTCGACCTGGGCGCTCCGGCGAGCGAGCGCCCGGCAGCGCGTTGATCAACGGCAACGAGAATGGCTTTCTGGGTGCGGAAGCGAGATTGCTTCCACCACCGGTGCTGCGCGTTCGAACTCGGCGGCCACCGCGAGCAGGTTCAGCGGCGCCCCGGCCATGCGAACTCGGCGTGCAGGGTGAACAAGCGAGGCACCACCGCGCCGTCGACTCGCACCGGCGTCAGGTGACCGCCGGCCTTCGTCGAGAACGAGCGCCAGTCGACCTGCTCCGCGGAGCCGTCGAACGACGACACCTTCACGACGTCGGCGAGGCCCACGAGCTGCGGCTCCTCCGACGCGGCGTCGACCTCGACGACCACGCGCTTCTTTTCGTCGATGAACCGTCTCGTCGCGCGTGAGCTCTTCACGTCCATCGGAGGCAGACCGCCTGCCGTGCCGAGCAGATCGAGCGCGGTCGACACCTCTGCCACGTCTTTCACCAGCGTCGCGCCCTCGGTCGTCTCGAGCTCTTCGGCGAGCTTCTTCACGCGCGAGACCTGCGCCGGCACGTTCGCCGGCTGCCACGCCCGCCACGAACCATTCACGAACTCCAGCGGCCGCGCCTCGAACACGCCGTCGCCTCCGCTCGAGTCGACATGCCCTTCGAGCGCCTTCGCCATCTGCCGAATCGCGTCGGCGTTGGTCGCGTCGGCGAGCCCGATGGCCTGATCCGTCGGCGCCAGTGCGACCAGGTGCTTCACGCCGAGCCGCGCGAGGAACGGCTCCGACACCAGCGCGCTCGACGCGGGAATGCCGACGTTCGGCTTCGTCACCACGAGCCACGCGCCCGGAGCCACCTTCACCAGCGCGTCGGCCGAAGGCTGCTGCGCCACCTCGAGCTGGGCCACGAGCGCTGCGTCACCATCGACACACCAGCGCGCGCCGTCGACGTCGACCGCCATCGCCTGCACCGGAAGCCCCAGCACCGTCACCGCCGCCGGCACCTTCACGTCGGCCGGCGCGTTCACCCGCCGCATGGTGCGAAACAGCGCCTGAAGCCCCGCGCCCTGCGGCTCGAGATAGCGGGTGCGGGTGCTCGTTCGGCAGCTGCGCTCGATGGTCGATTCGAGCAGCTCGTTCAGGTCGTCTCTGGCTTCACGACGAACCCGCGCGGCCTCGAGGTCTTCACGGAGCTGTGCGCGCAGCGTGCGGTCGAAGTCGTCGTCGGCGTGTGGTGCGTGCAGGTGGAGCGGTTTCAGGGCTCCCGTCGCGCGTGGCTTGAACCGTGCGCGGCCTTTGCAGCCGCCGAAGGCAGCCACCAGCAGCGCGAAGAGAATCGAGAGCGTTCGTGCGTTCATGCTCCGTCATTGGGAGCACCTCTTTCTTTCCGTCACGCAGGCCATGTCGCGCGTCGGCGAAGAGGTGGTGGGCTTGTCACGGTGGCAGCGCGGGGCTTGAGTGCGCCCGTGCGGATCCGCTCCCTCGTCGTGGCCGTCGTGCTCGCGACCGTCGTCTTCACCTGCGGCCGCACCGAGGTCGTCAGCTTCGACGTCCCCATTCCCACGGTCGACGCAGGCCGTGACGCCGGGCCGATGCTCGACGCCGGTGTTCAGCCCTTCGACGCGGGCATCAAGCCGTGCCTCGAAGGCCGCTTCCCACTCTCGCCCGCGACGCCGGTGGTAGTGCTGGTGCTCGACAAGTCAGGCTCGATGGCCGAGCGCTTCGGCGGGCCCACCACCGACACCAAGTGGAACGCGCTGCGCGACTCGTTGCGCACGACGCTGCCCGCGGTGAACGACACCATGGAGCTGGGCCTGTTGCTGTACCCGGTGAGCCTCAACCAGTCGTGCTCGAGCTTCGTGCGGCCCAACCCCGAGCCTGCCCTGCGGCAGGTGCCGACCATCATTCAGGCCCTCGACGATGCGCTGCCCGCGGGTGGCACGCCCACCGCCGACGCGATTCAAGCCGCTGCCAACTCGTTGCTCACGCGCCGCACCGCCTCGAGCGCCCGCGCCCTCGTGCTGGCGACCGACGGCGTGCCCAACTGCAACTCGGTGCTGAACCCGAGGGCGTGCGTGTGCAGCGCGACGCCTCCCTGCAGCGCGCTCGCCTGTGTCGACGACGAGCGCTCGGTACTGAGAGTCGCCAACATCGCCGACGCGGGCATTCCCACCTACGTCATCGGCATCGAGTCGAGCAGCGCGGGCTCGTTCGACTCGCTCGACCGCATGGCCGTCGCTGGAGGCCGCGCCCTGCCCGCGATGCCCGGTGCCCGCCGCTACTACGCCGCCACCAGCAGCGCCGAGCTCGCCACGGCCTTCTCGTCGATTCGTGACCAGGTGGCGCGCTGCACCTTCCTCACCTCGTCGGTGCCCAACGCCACCGGCAGCATCAGGGTCGAGGCCGATGGGGTGGTGGTGCCTTTCGACCCGAGTGGCGTCATGGGGTGGAGCTGGAGCGACCGCTTCAACGGCGAGGTCGTCTTCCGGGGCGGCGCCTGTGCGCAGGTGATGTCGGGTGCTCAGCGGCTCGAGGCCGTCGTCGCCTGCGGGCAGTGACGTCGCCGCGGTGCTCGAAGGCGCGGCTGGCTGCATCTGGCGCACATGGTGCGCCTCCCGTCGGTGCGAGCTGATCATGCTACCGTTCCGCTCGTGTTCTCCCGCTCCAGCCTCCATGTCGTCGTCTTCAGCCTCGCGCTGGCCACCTCTGGCTGTCTCTGTGTCGACCCGTCGAAGGTGACGGCGTTCGCGTGTGGTGAAGGCGGAGCGTGTGGAGACGGCCTGCAGTGTTGTGGTGACGGGCTCTGTCGGGCCTCGTGTTCGACGACTGGCAGCGGCGGTGGCACGGGCGGAGGCAGCGTTCAGGCGGGCGGGGCGGCGTCGACGGGTGGTGGCGGCGCGATGACGGGTGGTGGCTCCACGGCGGGTGGCGCTGGGACCGGCGGCGGAGTGGCCGGTAGCGGCGCCGGTGGTGGCCAGAGCGGCGGCCTCACGGACGGCGGCGCGGCGTGTTCCCCCGAGACGTGCCCCAACGGCTGCTGCAACGGAACGGAGTGCGTCGCCGGCACCGCCACGACGGCTTGCGGCGCACGAGGCGCGGCGTGCTCGGCGTGCCCTTCGGGGGAGCCGTGTGTGAACGGCGCGTGCGGCGCGTGCGCGACCACCTGTCAGGGCTGCTGCGTCGGCAGCACGTGCACCACCCGAGACCGTGACGCCTGTGGGCCGACGGGGCAGGCGTGCGCGCCTTGTGGCTCGACGGCAGACAGCTGCAGCACCGCCGGAGAGTGCTCGTGTGGTTCGGGCCGTGCCTGTGCGTCGGGCCAGCGGTGCAGCGGCGGCGTCTGCGTCTGCGACGCCTCGAGCTGTCCGTCGGGGTGCTGCACCGCGGGAGGCCAGTGCGTGGCCGTCGCGGCGCAGAACGAGACGTTGTGTGGAACGGGAGGACAGCTCTGCGCCGGGTGCTCCTCTCCGCCCGCGCCCGTCTGCTCCAACGCCACCACGCGTCGCACGGGCCAGGTTCCCGGCACCTGCACCGCGGGTCAATGTCAGTACACGACGGTCGATACGATGTGCATGAATGGCTGCAATGGTGGCAATTGTGTTGGCGATGTCTGTCAAGGCTGTTTGACGCCACCGCCCGCGGTCTGCATGGGCTCCACGCGCCGCTCGTACACGACGCCCGGCACCTGCGGCACGGGTGGCTGCACCTACTCGGCGGTCGACACCGCGTGCCCGTTTGGCTGCAGCGGCGGCGCGTGTCTGCCCGACCCCTGCACGGGCATCTCGTGCAACACGCCGCCTCCGCCCTCGTGCAACGGCAACGTGCGCACCTCGTCGACCTCACCTGGCACGTGCTCGGGCGGCAGCTGCACGTACTCGTCGAGCACCCAGACGTGTCCGTTCGGCTGCAACGCGGCCAACGGCAGCTGCAACGCCGACCCCTGCGCGAGCGTGACGTGCAACACACCGCCGGCCGCCACCTGCACCGGGAACGTTCGCAACGGCTTCGTGGTGCCCGGCACGTGCAGCGGCGGCACCTGCTCGTATGCACCACAGACGACGACGTGCGCGAACGGCTGCTCGGGCGGCGTCTGCCAGGGCGACCCGTGTCAGGGCGTGACGTGCACCACACCTCCGTCGGCGACGTGCGCGAACTCCACCACGCGGCGCACCTTCGCCTCGACCGGCACCTGCTCGGGCGGTTCGTGCAGCTACACGCCTACCGATACGGTGTGCCCGTTCGGGTGCAGCGGCGGCGCGTGTCAGGCCGACCCCTGCGCGAGCGTGACGTGCAACACCGCGCCGGCCGCCGACTGCGCTTCGGCGACGCAGCGCCGCACCTACTCCGCGCCCGGCACATGCTCGGGAGGCACCTGCAGCTACTCGTCGATGGTGACGACCTGCAACACACCGCCCGCCACCACCTGCGCGAACGCGACGACGCGGCGCACCTACTCGGCGACCGGCGCCTGCTCGGGCGGCACCTGCAGCTACACGCCCACCGACACGGTGTGCCCGTTCGGCTGCAGCAACAACCAGTGCAACCCCGACCCGTGCGCGAGCGTGACGTGCAACACGCCGCCCGCCGCTGACTGCGCGTCGTCGACCCAGCGGCGCACGTATTCTGCGCCCGGCTCCTGTTCGGGTGGCACGTGCAGCTACCCGCCGTCGGTGATGACCTGCAACACGCCGCCCGCCGCGGTCTGCGTGAACTCCACGACCCGGCGCACGTACTCGACGTCGGGCTCGTGTGCGGGTGGCACGTGCAGCTACACGCCAACCGATTCGGCGTGCTCGTTCGGTTGCAGCGGTGGCGTCTGCAACGGAGACCCCTGTGCGAGCGTCACCTGCAACACGCCGCCTGCGGCCGACTGCGCCGACTCGACGACGCGCCGCACCTACAACTCGCCGGGCAGCTGCTCGGGCGGCTCCTGCAGCTACACTTCGCAGAACTTCCCCTGCACCCTGCCGGCGCCCATCTGCGCCAACGCGAGCACGCGACGCACCTACTCGTCGGCCGTCTGCTCTGGCGGCACGTGCTCCTCGACACCCAACGACACGAACTGCCCCTTCGGGTGCAGCGGCGGCGCCTGCAACCCCGACCCCTGCGCCAGCGTCACCTGCAACTCACCGCCTGCAGCCGACTGCGCCGACATGAGCACTCGCCGTACGTACAACTCACCCGGCAGCTGCTCAGGAGGCACCTGCAGCTATTCGTCGCAGAACTTCGCCTGCAACACCCCGCCCGCTCCCACGTGCATCAGTGCGACCGTCGCGCGCACGTACAGCGGCGGCAGCTGCAGCGGAGGTCTGTGCAGCTACACCTCGGCGGACACCACCTGTGCGAACGGCTGCTCTGGTGGCGCCTGCATCAGCTGCGTTGCGGGCACGGCGTGCAGCTCCAACCCGACCCAGTGCAAGACGGGCATCACTGCGTGCCCGGGAGGAGCGAACAGCGTCGCGACCTGTGTGGACAACGGCAACGACCCGGACGGGTCGGCCTGCAGCGGCGGAACATGTCTGACGGGCAGCTGTTGCACGGGGTGCATCTCTGGTGGGCTCTGCCGGCCCGGCACGACCCGCACCCTCTGCGGCTTTGGTGGTGACATCTGCGTCAACTGCGGCATCGGTGGCATTTGCAGCAATCAAACCTGCCAGGCGACCTGCAACTGCGTCCAAGGGTGTAACCCATCGTGTCCCGAACAATGCGCCGACCAAATCTGCTTCTGAAACTCCTCCTGCTGACGCTGTTCGTTCCGCTCCTGGCCGCGGCGCAGTCGCCGTGTGAAGCGAAGTGCAACCAGCAGGCGTCCGACTGTCTCAAGCAGTGCGCCGGAGACCCGAAGGACGCCTCGAAGCCCGACCAGGCGAAGCGGCTCATGGAGTGCCTCAAGACGTGCGAGGTCGAGGTGAAGCCCTGCCGGGACGCGTGCCGCAAGTGAGCGCGATTCGGCATCTGTTCACTGCGCGCACCGCCCGGCCGAAGCTCGAAGCTTCGATGCGCGCCATCACCCGCGCAGCCATCTATCTCGCGTCGGCCGATGGCGCGGTGCAGGAGTCTGAAATCGAAGCGTTGGTCGACGACGTTCGCGACGTGGTGGCGCGCAGCGTGGGCATCGAGCACGTCGACGAGTACGCGAAGGTGGCCATGCTGCTCGACGAAGCGCGCGCGGCCGTCAAGGCGCTCGCCGTCGAGGGGCGCCCGACCTTCGTGCAAGGGCTCGCGAAGGTGCTCGAGGGTGACTTCCGGCGTGACGCGCTGAAGGTGGCGCTCGACGTGGTGCGCGCCGACGGCGTGGTGAGCCCCGCAGAGCAGGCTTCGCTCGAGGAGCTCTCCCATGCCCTCGGGGTGGAGCCGTCTGATCTGGTCCGCTGACGTCTGCTGCTGTAATGCCCGTCGGCCGTCGTCCACTCCTGGGGGAGCCCCGCCATGACCCGCCCGCTTCGCCTCGCCGTCTTCACCGTCGCCACGCTCGTGGTCTTCGTCGTCGGGAGCCGGGCGTACGCGCAGGCCACCTGTTCACGCCCGACGAACTGGGGCTCGAGCTGGTCGACGCTCATTCACTTCTGCCCCGACAGCCCCGCGAAGGCGTCGGAGATGAACGACGACCTCGCCACCATCGTCGGCTACATCGAGACGAAGACGGGCACCGTCGGCCAGCCGCTCACCATCAGCGGCACGCCCGTGAACTCCGCGAACATCGCCGACGGCACCATCGCGAGCGGCGACCTGGCGGCGGCCAGCATCGGCCCGCGGGAGATTGCCGACGGCGGCATCACGGCCTCGAAGCTCGCCAACCGGCTTCCGGTGTACACGCAGCACCCGCAGTGCGGAGACGAGAACCTGTTGTCGTTGTCGACGACGTGCACTGCCACCGTGAACACGTCGCCGTGTGGAACCAGCGGCTGCGCCGTCGGTCTGTTTCGGCTCCTCCAGTGTGATGGCAGCTGGGGGTCGTGCACGTCGCCCGTGCCGACCATCGTCTGCAGCCGAAACAACACCTTCCGCGGCTTCCTCGTCGGCCCCTGACGAGCTGCGCTACTGCGCGCCCTGCTTGATGGCGCGCGCGTCGAGCGAGTACTTCTTCACGAGGCGCTCGACCGACTTGCGGTGAAGGCCTGACTCGCGGGCCGCGCGCGAGATGTTGCCGTCGCAGCGCTTCAAGACCTGCGTGATGTACTCGCGCTCGAAGTTCTCGAGCAGCTGCTCCTTCGCGTCCTTGAACGAGAGGTGCTCGTTGAAGGGCAGCGGCTGCTCCTTCTGCTGGCCCTGCAGGCGCGCGGGCAGGTGCGAGACGTCGATGTCTTCACCGTCGGAGAACGTCAGCACGTGCGAGACGACGTTCACGAGCTCGCGAATGTTGCCCGGCCACGAGTAGCTCTGGAGAATCGCCATCGCCGAGGGCAGCACGCGCTTCTTGCCGTGGCGCTGCACCACGTCTGGGTCGGCGAGCGCCTTGCGAATGATGAGCGGCACGTCTTCGCGGCGCTGACGCAGCGGCGGCAGCTGAATGTTGATGACCGACAGGCGGAAGTAGAGGTCTTCGCGGAAGTTGCCGGCCTGAATCTCTTTGACGAGGTCGCGGTTGGTGGCCGCGATGACGCGCACGTCGACCTCGATGACGTCGTTGCCGCCGACGCGCCGCACCTCGCGGTTCTCGAGCACGCGCAACAGCTTGGGCTGCAGGTCGGTGCGCAGCTCGCCGAGCTCGTCGAGGAAGATGGTGCCGCCGCTCGCGCGCTCGAAGGCGCCCGGCCGTGAGGCGACCGCACCGGTGAAGGCGCCCTTCTCGTGGCCGAACAGCTCCGACTCGATGAGGTTCGGCGGAATCGCGCCGCAGTCGAGCACCACGAAGGGCCCGCGCTTGCGGCCCGAGAGCGTGTGCACTGCGCGGGCGACCAGCTCCTTGCCGGTGCCCGTCTCGCCCTGCACGATGACCGACACGTCCATCGGAGCGATTTTGCGAATGAGGCCGAAGATCTGCCGCATCTTCACCGACTGCCCGACCATGCCCTCGAGCTCGCCGTCGCGGTCTGGTTCGACCGTCACCTCTTCGTCGATGGGCGCGAACACCACCATCGTCTGGCCGGCGCGCACCTGGCTGCCGGTCGAGAGGTAGGCGCGCTCGACGCGGCGCCCGTCGAGGAAGGTGCCGTGCGTCGAGTTGAGGTCGATGACGAGGTAGCCGCGCTCGGTGTACTGAATCTCGAAGTGGTGGCGGCTGGCGGCGCGGTCTTCACCCAGCACGAGGTCGTTCGAGGAGTGGGCGCCGACGCGCAGCCGCTCCTTGTCGCTGACCAGCTCTTTGCCCGTCTCGGGGCCCGAGGTGATGCTCAGCCGGCACTTGCGCACCTTGAGCGTGGTGCGGTTCTCGACGACCAGCGTGTGCGTCGTCGTGATGTACGGCTCTTCGAAGGGGTCGAGCGTGCCCACTTCGCCGGGGCTGGTGAGAATCTCGTCCTGCGGGCTGTCTTTCGGCTGGTTCGACATCGCGAGCGCACGTTAGCGCGCACGCCGCTCGAAGAGAGGCGTTTCAGCCGGCCGGGGCCACGTTTGTCGCTTGGGTGGGGCTGATCATGCCCGTGGCAGCGGCCGGCGGGTCTGCTCAACTGCGACCTGATGAAGTCCTTCTTGTTCGGCGCGTTCATCGAATACCTCTCGCTCGACCGGGCTGGCGCGAGGTGGCGCACCGCGACGGCGCTGCTCGTCTCGAACGCGCTCGTCATCGTCGGCGCGCTGCTCTTTGACTGGTCGTTCGGCGTCGTGATGTTCCTGTACTGGGCCGAGAACCTCGTCATCGGGGCATTGCAGGTGCTGAAGATGGCGGTGAGCGCGAAGCGCTCCCGGCGGTGGAAGGAGTTCTTCTCGATGGCCCCCTTCTTCACGGTGCACTTCGGTGGCTTCACGGTGGGCCAGGGCATCTTCATGATGATGCTGGCCGGCCAGACCGGCTCGCGTGACGCGCTGCTCGACGAGCTGAGCCACGCCCTCGACCCGAGGGCATCGAGTCTGACCACGTTTCTCGAGGGCCTGTGGCCCCCCTTCCTGCTCGCGGCGCTCTCTCACCTCTATTCCTTCTGGAAGCACACGGTTCGCGGCACGAGTGCGAAGCCGATGATGGACCTGATGTTCGAGCCGTATGGCCGCATCTTCGTGATGCAGTTCACCGTGCTGGGCGGCTTCTGGGTCATCAACACCTTCACCGACAAGGGCCTGGGCCCGCTGCTGTTGATGATGGCGGTGAAGACGGTGTTCGACTTCAGCGGGCACTTCAAACAGCACGCGAACGACTGAACGTCAGGGCGTGCAGGCAACGCAGCGGCCGCTGAAGTGCGGGCTGCACTCGGCGCACATGCCGCCGTCACAGAAGATGACCTCGGGCTGCTCGTCGGCGCCGCACGTCGGTGGTGGCGCGCCACACGAGACCTCGGGTGTCGAGCCGCAGCGCGCACACGACGGCGGCGTGGTGTCGCGGCACGAGACGGGCTTCTCGGGAGTCATCACCGACGGCGTCACGCTCACCACCGCCACGCCCGGCGACACCACCTCGGTGCGGCCGCAGCTCAGCAGCAGAAGGAGAAGGGCACACCTCACCTGCCCTTCATTGCGCAAGCGGGCCTCGGCGTGTGGCTCGTTCTGTATATGCCTTGACAGGAATATGCGGAATGGAGAATATATGGTCCGTCATGTACGCGACCTTCGCCGCCCTCGCAGAGCCGAACCGGTTTCGAATCGTCGAGCTGCTCCGCGCCGGAGCGCGCCCCGTGAACGACATCGGGGTCGAGCTCGACCTTGCCCAGCCGCAGGTGAGCAAACACCTTCGCGTGCTGAAGGAGGTCGGCCTGGTGGAGGTCGAAGCCCGCGCGCAGCAGCGCCTCTACGCGCTCGACCCCGCGCCGCTCCAGGAGCTCGACCGCTGGCTCGAGAAGTACCGCGCGCTCTGGGTCGAGCGGTTCGAGCAGTTGGACGAGGTCATCAACGCAGCACACACACAGGAGAAGCGCCGTGGCCGAAAGAAAAGGTGAGACGTCGTTGAAGTTGGTGGGCGACTGCGAGCTCGAGATTTCGAGGGTGTTCCGCGCTCCGCCGCGCGTGGTGTTCGAGGCATGGACGAAGGCCGAGGTGGTGGCGAAGTGGTGGGCGCCGAAGTCGCGCGCCGACATCGTCGAGTGCACGGCCGACGTACGCCCCGGTGGAGGTTATCGCTACGTGCTGCGAGCCAGGCCTGGGCACGGCTTCGAGAAGGCGGGTGGAGACGTGTTCGCCTTCTCGGGCAAGTACCTCGAGGTCACGCCGTTCTCGAAGCTCGTCTACACGCACGTGTTCGAGCCCATGGCGCACGCCGGTGGCTGCACCATCGCCGTCACGTTCCAGCAGCAGGGTGACTCGACGCTCCTCATCTCGCGAGAGACGTATTCGTCGCGCGAGGTGCGGCAGATGGTGCTCGACACCGGCATGGAGCACGGCATGCGCGAGACGATGGACCAGCTCGACGACCTCGTCGCCGCGTCGGTCGCGCGGTCGCGGTGAGCGCGGTTCACTCCGCTGGTGCGCGTCGCGCTCGTGATGCGGGCGAGTGCAGCTCGCTCCCCGGTGAACGGTCAGCGCTGCCCAGCGCGGAGCGAGATGCGCGTCGAGCGCAGTGCCCAGTGCAAGGTGCTCGAGACGCCTCGCATCTGCTCGACGTCGTCGAGCTTCATCGCGAGGTCTTCGGTGACGCACGCGAACCGCGGGAAGTCGTCGCTCGCAGTGCGCAGGTGACGCCACGCGGCTCCTGCGAAGACGACGGGGCTTGAACCCGACGTGACCAGCCTCAGGGAGCGCGAGTGATGATGGTCGCGCCCATGGCATCAAGTGCGCCAGGACCAGACGGAATGGCGCCATCTCTGTGCCAATGACGATGCCAGGTGAAGTCGGGGCGGGCGGGTGCGCGTTGTAAGCCCCAGATGGATAGATAGACTATCTATCCATCATGACCTCTCAACCTCACCCCAGGCCCGCCGCCTTCACCAATCTCCTCATGTGGAAGCTCTGGTGGCTGCGCCGAATCCTCAACGTCGAACTCTCGAAGCTGGCGAACAGCCACTTCATCTCGGAGTCGGCACTCGAGGTGCTCCTCGAGCTGATGCAGGCACCCGACGGCCTCACCCAACGCGAACTCGCCGACACTCTCAGGCTCCGCGGCCCCACCATCTCGGTGGCCATCGACAAGGCAGTCGAAAGCGGCCTCGTTCGAAGACGGCCCGACGAGGAGGACGGCCGAGCATGGCGCGTCACGCTCGAGAGGAACGCGCCCACGAAGCAGCTCGCCGAGCAGTTCGAGCTGTACGAGTCGACGCTCAAGGAGAAGTACACGAAGGAGGAGCTGCGCCTCGTAGGTCGCGTGCTCGATGACTGGATTTCGCTGCTCAAGGGAGACACCTGGCTTCCCTGGTCGAAGAAGGGCGACTGACGCTCCGCCCGCATTGGTCGCGTGCGCCGACTTCCCGTAGAAGGCCCACGTGCCTTCGACCCCAGAAATCCTCGCGCCTGCTGGTGACGCCGAGAGCCTCGACGCTGCCCTCGCCGCCGGTGCCGACGCCGTCTACTTGGGCCTCGACGAAGGGCTGAACGCCCGCGCGCGCGCGACGAACTTCTCGGTCGCCTCGCTGCCCGAGACGCTCGACCACCTTCACCGCGCGGGCGCCCGGGCCTACGTCACCCTCAACACGCTCGTGTTCGAGAACGAGCTGCCCATCGTCGAGCAGCTGATCCGCGCGTGCGCCTCGGCTGGCGTCGACGGCGTCATCGTGCAGGACCCCGCGGTGGCGCTGCTCGCGAGGGCCGTCGCTCCGACGATGGAGGTGCACGCCTCGACGCAGATGACCGTCTCGAGCCCCGAGGCCGCACACTTCGCGAAGGCGCTGGGCATCACCCGCATCGTCGTGCCCCGCGAGCTCTCGGTCGACGAGGTGCGCACCTTCGCGAAGGGCACCGACCTCGAGCTCGAGGTCTTCATTCACGGCGCGCTCTGCATGTCGTGGAGCGGCCAGTGCCTCACGAGCGAAGCCTGGGGCGGGCGCTCGGCGAACCGGGGCCAGTGCGCGCAGTCGTGCCGGTTGCCCTACGACCTCGTCATCGACGGCGCGGTTCGACCCCTCGGTGACGTCGCCTACCTGCTCAGCCCGATGGACCTCGCCGGCGCACGGGCCTTCGAAGCGCTCGCCGACATCGGCGTCGCGAGCCTGAAAATCGAGGGCCGCCTCAAGGGCCCCGCGTACGTCGTCACCGCAGTCGAGGGCTACCGCCGCTGGCGTGACGCCGTGCTCTCGAAGCAGCACCAGTCGACGCTCGCCCAGCAGCAGCTGCAGAAAGACCTCGGGAAGATGGCCGTCGCGTACTCGCGCGGGTTCTCCGACGGCTTCTTCGCGGGCTCTGACCATCAAGACCTCGTCGAAGGGCGTTTCCCCAAACACCGCGGCGCGCTCCTGGGGGTCGTCGCCGAGGTGAAGGGCCAGAGCGTTCGCATCGAGCGGGCCGAGCGGCGCGCCTCGGGTGGCGCAGCGGTCGGCGGTGGAGCACCCGAAGGCGCGACGAAGGTCGCGTTGCCCGTCATCGGTGGCGCCTCGCCTGCCGACGCACGCGGTGTTCCGCTCGACGTGCCCGAGCCGATTCCCGGCTGTGGGGTCGGCTTCGATACCGGCCGGCCGCAAGAAGAAGAACCGGGCGGGCCCCTCTTCGGCGTGGAGCCGGCGCCGCGTGGCTTCTGGCTGCGATTTGGAAAGCCCGGCCCCGACCTCTCGCGCGTGCGGCCCGGGCATCAGGTGTTCCTCTCGTCTGACCCACGCCTCACCGCCGAAGCGAAGAGCGCGGTCGACGAGGGCGCGAAGGGCGTCTCGGGCCGCATTCCCACGGTGCTCACGGTGCGCGGCAGCGAAGGCTCGTCACTGCACGTCACGCTGAAAGCGACGGGCCCGGTCGGGCGCGACGTGACGGTCGAAGGCCAGACGGCAGAGCTGCTCACGAAGGCGACCGGCGCAGGGCTCGGCGTCGAGGTGCTCTCCGACAAGCTCGGCTCGTTCGGTGGCACCCCGTTTCGTCTGCAGTCCATCGACCTCGACGCGTTTGGCTCGGGGCTCCATCTGCCCGTGTCGTCGCTGAAGGCGCTGCGTCGCTCACTGGTGACCGAGCTCGAAGCGAAGGTGCTCGCGCGCACACGTCACGCCGTCGCCTCACGACCCGTCGCGGCGCAGGTCGTGGCCGACGCCTCGAAGCTGCAGGTGCCGCAGCGGTGGAGCCCGCCTTCGGCGCCGGCGCTCATTCCCCTCGTGCGCACGCCCGCGCAGCTCGAAGCCGTCATCGCGGCGAAGCTGCCCGAGGTCGAGCTCGACTGGATGGAGCTCGTCGGTCTCGAGAAGGCCGTCACCCGCGCGAAGCAGGCCGGCCTGTTCGTCACCATCGCCACCACGCGCGTGCAGAAGCCGGGAGAAGAGGGCATCGACTCGCGGCTCACGCGGCTCGCGCCCGACGGCGTGCTCGTTCGTCACTGGGGCGGGCTCGTGCACTTCTCGAAGCTGGCCACGCGGCCAGTGGTGCACGGCGACTTCTCGTTGAACGTCACCAACAGCGTCACGGCCCATCAACTGCTCGCGCTGGGCTGCGACTCGCTCACCGCCGCGCACGACCTCGACGAGACGCAGCTGCATCAACTGCTCGCGAACGTTCCCGCCGAGCGCGTCACCGTCGTCGGCCATCACCACATCGCCACCTTCCACACCGAGCACTGCGTGTACGCGCACACGCTCTCGCGCGGCCGCGACTTTCGCACCTGTGGCCGGCCGTGTGAGCAGCACCGCGTCGCTCTGCAGGACCGCGAGGGCAAACAACACCCCGTCGTCGTCGACGTCGGCTGCCGGAACACCGTGTTCAACGCGCAGGCCCAGACGGCTGCGAGCGCCGTGCCGAAGCTGCTTCGCGCCGGGGTGAAGCGCTTTCGCGTCGAGTTCGTGTGGGAAGACGAGGCCACGACGGCCTCGGTGCTCGCAGGGTGGAAGGACCTGCTCTCGGGCGCGGAGTCTCCGCAGGGCCTCGTGAAGCGCATCGCCGTGCACGAGCAGTTCGGCGTGACGGCGGGCACCATGCGCACGCTGTCTCCGCTCGAGGTCGAACGATGATGACGCCGAAGCAGCGCGAGTACCTCGAGACCAACCGCAAGCTCATCGACAACCTCGACGACGCGCTGCTCGACCTCCTGGCCCACCGCGCCCAGGTGGTCGACGCGCTGTGGCAGTGGAAGGAGCAGCAGGCGCTGCCCCGCACCGACCCGGCCCGTGAAGCCGAGGTCGTCGAACGCCTGCTCGCTCGGGCAGAGACGAAGGGCCTCTCTCGCGACGCGGTGAAGCCGCTGCTGGCCGCACTCATCGGCAAGCGGCTGCTGGCGGGCTGATCAGCGCTGGAACCAGTTCACCGTCTTCTCGCTGTCGGCGCCGTGCTTCAGCACCGTCGACAGGTACGTCTCGAAGTCGGTCACCTTCGTGTCTTCCCAGGCGGCGCCGTGGTCGTCACCCAGCCCCACACGCGGGTTGCCCGGGTTGTCGATGAGCGCGAGGCCGACCGGGTAGAAGCCGTTGTGAACGTCGAGCGGACGCAACGACTTCGAGAACGAGAGCAACGGGTACGTCTTGCGCCCGAAGGTGGTCTCCTCGTCGTCCGTCATGTGGTCGAACCAGAGCTGCCCCTCGCCGTTGGCGAGGAACACTTCACTCAACGTCGGAATGTGCAGGCCGATGGGCAGCTGGAAGTTCTCCGAGAAGCGCCACATCGCGTCGATGGCCTTCTTGTCGTACTTCTCACCGACGGGCTCGAACTCGTCGTCGAAGTCGTCGCGGTCGCGTCGGTCGGCGTACAGCTGTAGCCCGTTCGTCTGCCGGAAGAAGGTGAGAATCGACGCGTGGAGCGGCACGCCCAGCGCGTGCTCGACCTTCGCAATCTCACGCTCCGTGACCGGCGGGTGCGTGAAGTACGCGAGCAGCACGACGTTCTCGTCGGCCTTGAGCTTCGCCACCAGCGCGTCGAAGCGGGCCAGCGCGTCTTTCAGCGCTCCAGTCAGCAGCGGCTCGATGGCCTCTCGTTCGGCCTTGCGCAGCGCCTCGGCCGCCTTGGGCTTCGCCTCGAGCGTGAGCTGAAGCGCGAGCACTTCGCCGCGCGGGTCTCCGTTCGTCTGCAGCTGGTCAGCGTAGACCTCCCACTCGGCCGTCGAGGCCCTGGGGCCGGGGGTGTCGTTCTTCGGCGTCTCGAGCGCGTCGAACTCGGCCTCGGTCATCGTCGCGATGCCCAGCGCCTGGGCCTTCGACAGCTTCGAGCCGGCGTCGTTGCCGACGAGCAGCAGCTCCGTCTTCGGCGTGACCGAACTGCCGACGGTGCAGCCCGCGGCGACGAGCAGCTTCTCGAGCTCCTTGCGGGGGCGGGCGAAGGTGCCGGTCACCACCACCGTCTTGCCCTTGAGCGTGATGGGCGTGGCACCCTTCGGCTTTGGCTCGACCTTCGGTGCTGGCGCAGCCTTCGGCGCGTCGCGCTCGACGTAGCCCTTCTTCGTCTTCTCGTTGATGAGCCGCGCCCACAGCTTCTCGGCGGCTGCTTCGCTGCCTTCGTCCTTGAGGGTGCTCTGCCCGTGCGCGCCAATCTTTCCGTAGCGGGTGTTGACGACGGTGCCATCGCGCCAGACCTCCCAGAACTTGTTCGAGGTGCCTTCGCTGAATTCGAAGTAGCGCTTCGTCATGAGGTCTCCAGGGTGGTGTGCCTTCGACCCCTGACGCCTCGACGGAGTGCAGCTTTGCGTTCACCCACGGGCGAGTGCGGTACAACGTGGTCGATGCGAGTCGTCTGCTTCTTCGCGCTCGTGGTCATCACCGGCTGCCCACCCGGGCTCGGCGCGAAGACCGTCAGCTGCGCTCCCGATGGCGGCCTGTTGGGCTGCTTCGAGTGGACGGGGGCCGACCTGCCTGCGCTGGGCGCCATCGACCTCACCTGCACGCAGATGGGCAGCACGAGCTTCGCGGGCGAGTGCCCGACGACGCTTCGAGAGACAGGCTGCCGCGTGGAGCGGAGCGGCTTCGTCGAGACCCGCTGGTACCGCTTCGGCACGGGCGCGGAGGTGCTGGGCGATTGCGCCGACGCTGGCCGGCTCGTCGTCTACGCCGACGACGTCGACGGAGGAGCCGAGACCCCAATCGGTGACGCGGGCGTTCGGTGCTCGATGACTGGCGGGGCGACGTCGGTGGTGACGTTCCTCAACGTGTCGTCGGCGCCGGTGGTGCCGAGCTGGGTGTCGCCTGGCACCTGCGCCGAGCTTTCGTACGCACCGCTCGCGCCCGGTGCCGGCGTGAATCAACCCCCGTTCATCGGCCACGTGTGGCGGTTTCGTCGTGGCGCTGGCGGGCCGTTGCTTCGCGAATACGTCGTCGAGGCGGTGAGCGGGTCGGTCGCGATTCGGTGATCAGAACGCGTAGCCACCCAACAGCCCGGCCTGCCACGCGAGCCCCGGCCCGGCGGCGGTGCCTGCGAGGTCGAGCTGCGCGCGTGCGCCGAGGTGCAACGAGCCCAGCGCTACCACCAGCTCGGCGCCATGCGTGCGCAGCAGCAGCGCGCCGTTCGCGGTGCCGGGCATCCACCGCCAGCCGAGACTGACGGAGTCGTCGTCGGAGAGGAAGACCTGCAAGCGCACCCCGAGCGTCGCGAACGCCCGCCAGGTGTCGCTCCAGCGCGCGCCATCGAGCTCGAGGCCGAGCCCTGCCAGCGCCAGCACTCGCCAGTCGTTCCACCGCAAGAAACGGGGGCAGAAAACCCACGCGGCTTCGGGGCGCAGCAAGAGCCCGCCCGAGCCCGGGGTCTCGGGAGGGTCGGCGTAACGCTCGGCGAGGCTGAACCCGGCCGTCACCCTGAACTCGATGCCCTGCAACGTGCCGAACTGTGTGTACAGCCCGAGGTACCCGCCCTCGAAGGCGAGACCGAAGCTGAACCGGGAATAGGTGCCGGCGCCGGGGTGACCGGGGTTGGTGCCGCTCTGAAACTGGCCGAGCCCGACGAGGCGGAACGAGGTGTTGCCGTACAGCTTGTGGCTGCGCTCGCGCAGCGTGCCTTCGTCGTCGTCGCCGAACGCGGCCGTCGCCACCAGCGTCAAGAACAGCGCGAGGCGGGCGCTCACAGGCGACCTCCGACCTCGAGGTTGAACCCCAGCCTGCCTTCGGTGACGCCCAGGCCGCCCAGCACCACCTGCCCGCGCACGTAGACGAAGTTCGTGAGGTGCACGTACGCGATGGCGCGCAGCGGGCTCGGCGCGACGACGCCCGACTGGGCCGGGTCATCGTCGAGTGTGGTGAGCGTGTAGACGTTGGGCTGCCACTCGAGCGCCACGTCGGCGAAGCGCGTGAGGGGCACGTGCACGCGGCCGAGCAGCCCGACGTTCTGGTACGTCAGCGAGGTCGCCATGCCCGCCTGGCCGACCCATGAGAGCGGCGCCGACACGTTCGCGCCCGAGACGCCAGTCGACAACACCCCGGGCAGGCTGCCGAGCGACCCGAGCTGAAAGCTCACGCCCACCGAGAGCTCGTAGCCAGACGCCGTCGAGGGCCCGGGGCTGAAGCCGAGCACCTTCGGCGCGTAGACGGTGAGCTCGAACCAGCTCACCAGGCCCTGCACAGCCTGGCGCGCGTCGGCGAGCTCCGACTCCAGCTGCGCCTCCGACTTCGTGGTGCTGTACGTCGTCGTCCGTGCGGTCTCGACCTTGTACTCACGGCCGTCGCGGTAGCGCGTCTCGTACTCGCTCTCGATCTGCACGTTCACCGAGCCCAGGCCGACGCCGAGCTGCGAGAGCGCCAGCAGCAAGAGCTGCGAGAGGAACCCCTGGTGTTGCACGAACCGAACGCCCGTCTGGCCGATGGTCGCCGCGCCCGGTGCATGGAGCAGCCCGCCCAGACCCCACGTCACCCCGAGCTCGTAGAAGCTGCCGCCGTAGCGGCCGGTGCCCGAGAACAGCGACGACAAGCCTGGCTCCGCGCGGGCCACCCCAGCCCACAGCACCAGCGTCAGCAGCGCCGCCCTGGGCACCAAAGAGGCCATGCGCTCCTCTGTTCAGGACTGGGGCTTCGTGCACAACGCGAAGGGGAACTTCGAGTCGCGCGCGCCCTCGGGCTGTACGACACAGCCCGCTTTCGCCTCGGGGCTGAGCGCGTCGAACACCTCGATGCCCAGCAGCAGCTCTTCGGCTTCACCCATGTCTTCACCGAGCTTCGAGGCGCGGTTGACGGCGTCGCCGAAGAGGTCGTTGCCGACGCGCAGCACGTCGCCCTTCGCGATGCCGATGCTGACGCGCAGCGCGTGGCCCTTCGCCTTCTCGACCTCGAGCGCCGCGAGGAACTCCTTCGCGAACGCCACCAGCCGCGCCGCGTCGTCAGACACGATGAACAGGTCGTCGCCGTACTGCTTCACCAACTCGACGTGGTGCTTCGCCATCAGCGGCTCGGCGACGCGCTCCATGCGGCGAATCTGCGCGAGGAACCAGGCAATGCCCTTCTCGCGCGTGAGCTTCGAGAAGCCGCTCATGTCGGAGATGAAGACGGCGAGCGGCTGCATGCGGCCCCTCAGCTCGGTGTCTTTCGCCGCGGCGCGCGCCTCGTCGTTGGCGTCTTCGGCGGCGATGCGCTCGTCGAGCATTCGGTCGAGGTCTCGCTCCTGAAACGAGACGCCAGACGTCGTCGCGCACCCGCTGGCGAGCGCGAACAGCAGCAGCTTCTTCATGAAGTCACCCCTCCCACTCGATGCGAAACACCATGACGTCGCCGCTGACGCTCTCGATGGCGACGCGCCCCTTCACGTTCAGCAGCGCGAGCCCGCCGTCGAGCACGCCCGCGATGTAGTGCGGCAACGGCTCGGAGCGTACCGTCACGAGCGCGACCGTCTGCCCGGGAAACGACACCGACGACTCGGTGTAGTTGTCGCCGGTGCGGAACGCCCGGGTGAGGCGCTCGAGGGCGCGGCGGGTTCCCAGCACCTTGAGCAGCTGCGCCGACGCCGCGCCCAGCATGGTGCATTGCCAGCCATCGATGAAGCGGCGCCCGATGCGGCGGTGGGCTTCGTCGCGGGTGCACGAGTCGTAGATGACGTCGGAGATGGCATCGAGCCACTCCTTGAGCCGGCTCGAGGGCCACGCTGGCGGGAACGGTTGGCTCGGGTCGAGGGCGAGCGTCTTCAGCTTCGAGGCCAGCGCGTCGTCGACGTCTGGGTGCAGCCCGCGGAGAAGGCCTTCGGCCTGTGCGGGAAAGATGACGCGCTCGAGTTCGGCACCAGCCATTGCCGGGCCAGTATGCCCATCGCCACGCGCGGGGGTACTGGTTCCGCTCGAGGTGGAACGACGCGTTGACGGGCGCCGCCGCGGGGAGTCGAGTGCGCCGCCATGCGCGCCGTCATTCTGCAGCACGAAGCTCACGAAGGTCTGGGGTTGTTCGAAGCCGCGCTCTCGAGCGAGGGCTTCTCGTTCACGAAGCGGTTTCGCGGGGTGGAGCACGCCGACCTCGAGGCCGAGTTGGTGGTGATTCTGGGTGGCTCCATGAGCGTCGCCGACACCAGCGCGCACCCGTTCTTGAACGACGAGCTCGCGTTTCTCATCGAGCGGCTCGCGCTCGAGCGCCCCTGCCTCGGCATCTGTCTTGGCGCTCAGCTGCTCGCGGCCGCGGCCGGCAGCACGGTGACTCGCGGGAAGAACGGGTTCGAGGTGGGCGTCGCGCCCGTGCGGTGGACGAAGCAGGCCCTCGAAGACGACGTGCTCACAGGGCTCAAGCCGAAGTCGATGGTGGCGCACTGGCACGAAGACACCTTCACGCCGGTCGAGGGCGCGACGTTGCTGGCCTCCACAGACCGGTACACGCAGCAGGGCTTTCGGCTCAAAGACAGCTTCGGGTTTCAGTTTCATCTCGAGCTGACCGGCGACGTCTTCGGCCAGTGGCTCACCGGCGCGAAGGACGAGCTCGCCGCTGCAGGGAAAGACGTGACGGAGCTCTCGTCGCACCTCGGCAAGCTGCGCGGCGCCGAGGCCGAGAACCGCGCCGTCGTCGAGCGGCTCGCCCATCACTTCGCGCGCGTCGCGAGACGATGACGGCTCGTATCAGGGCCGCAATGACGCGGGGAGAAGCGGTCCTCCGAAGTCGACGTGCCTCACCGTGGCGCCGTCGAAGGTGAGGCCTCGGGTCTGCTCCAGCTCGGCTGCGGTCGTTCGCCGAGGCGTCAGGTCGAGTCTGGTGATGTTCGCACCGCCAATCAGCAGCACCTCGGCGCTCGGCCAGCTCAACGCGCGCGGCGCTCGTTCGAGGCCCTCGAGCTCGAGCAGCGGAGTGAGCTCGCCGGCGTGCCAGATCATGACGGTGCCATCGCTCGAGGCGCTCGCGAACCGCTCGCCGTCGGGAGAGAACGCCACCGCGGTGACGAAGCTGCGGGGGTTCGACAGCACCGCCTCGGTCGCGCCCGTCTCGGTGTTCCACACGCGCACCGTCTTGTCCCAGCTGCCTGAGACGATGTGTCGCTCGTCGGGTGACAACGCCACGCAACGAACGCCGCGCCAATGGCCAGTCAGCGTGTGACGGCGGTGGCCCGACGGCAGCTCGAAGACGCCGAGGGTCAAGTCGTAGCTGGCGGTCACGGCGCGGTGCCGGCCCAGCGCGAGCGCGAAGATGTCGGAGTCGTGGCCTCCCAACGTCGGCCCTGACGAGCCCTCGTCGAGCGCGTGGAGCTCGACCTGCCGTGTCCCTCCGACGGCCGCCGCCCATCGCTCATCGGGGTCGACGGCGAGCGCCGACAGGTGTGGCGCCGCACCGATGAAGCGGCTCTGGCCGGTGGCGTCTTCGACGAAGAGCTGCCCTGTTCGCTCGAACCACCCCGCCCACAGCCGCCTGCCACCCGACACGCTGCGGACGAGCGCGACGTTCACCTCAGGTGATTGGCCCGGCAGCCGCTCGAGGGTCGCGAGGTCTCTTCGAACGACGCGCCAGCCCTCGGCGAGCAGGAGCCCACCGTCTTCGAGGTCGAGGTGCGGGCCCGTTCGTGGGGGCAGTGGGCGCTCGACGCGTGGCGGAAGCGCGGCACGGAGCAGCTGCCCGCCTTCCGTCGCCACCACCGTTGCCCAGGGCACCCGAACGAGGGCCGAGCCCGGCGTGTCGAGGCCTTCCACCGCGACAGGGTTCCAGTCGTCGAGGCCCGCGTCGGTCTGCTCCAGCTCCCAGGTTCGAAGCTGCCCGTCGCCGCTCGTCGACTGAAGATGGCTGTCGTCGAGCCACACCACCGCCGACACACCCTGGAGATGGCCCACCAACGTGCTCGGCGTTCCGATGGGCACGCTCGTGTTCCAGACCTTCACCGTGCGGTCGCGTGACGCCGAGGCGAAGCGACGCCCGTCAGGCGCGATGGCGAGGTCGTTCACGCCGTCGTGGTGTGCGTCGAAGCGAGCCAGCAGCCCACCGTCGACCGACCAGAGCGCGAGCTCTCCGTTCCACGCGCCGGTCGCCAGCCATCGGGAATCGGGACTGATGGCGATGGCGTGCAGCGGCGTGCGATGCGCGGCCCAGTCGCCCATCGTCGCGCCGCTGGAGTTGGTGACGAGCCTCATTCGCCCGTCTTCGGTTCCCACCGCGACGAAGTCGGCCGAGGGCGCGGCGGCCAGCGCGTCGACCTCGGAGCCGGCATCGACCATCAGCGCCGAGGTTCGAGCCGCGAGGCTCCATGCCACCACCGTTCCGTCACGGGCTCCCGAGAAGAGCAGGGCGCCGTCGTTCGAGAACGCGAGCGCAGCCAGTGGCCCCCGATGCGCTCCCGCCGGCATCACCAGGGGCTTGCGCTCGTTCTCGGCGAAGAGCGCGACCGTACCGTCTGGAGCGGCAGCGGCGAGCGTTCCCCGGGCTGCGTGAAACGCCACCGCCGTCACCGGGTTTCCTTCGAAGGGTGTCAGCCGGGCCTGCACCGTCGAACGGCCGGCGGCGGCGGCAAGCATGAGCGTGGCGCCGTCGTGGTTGGCGAGGTCGACGGCGTGGGCGCTGGCCAGCGCCGCTTCGTCCCAGGCGCCTCTCGCTTGCGCGCGCCGTGCGGACTCGAAGAGGTTGGAGGCCAACGCTCGTCTGGCCGCGGCTTCGCTCCGCCCCGTCAGCACCGCTGCAGCGAGCGCCACCACGGCCACCGTCACGGCGAGGAGCGAGGCGGCGCGGTACCGCCGAAACGTTCGAGCGGCGACCTCGGGGAGCGCGTACTGGTGCGCGCGCACCACGTCTCCCGTCATCCACGCAGCGACGTCGGCCGCGAGCTCGGTGGCGTTCGGGTAGCGCGCCGCCGGCTCGAACGCGGTGGCGCGGTTGACGATGGCGGCGAGCGGCCTCGGGCGGCGCGTGTCGTCGGCCACGTCGAGCAGCTGACGAAGAATGACGCCCAACGCGAAGACGTCGGTCTCGGGCCCGACGAGGCCGCCACGGGCCTGCTCGGGGCTCTGGTAGCCCGGCATGCCGACGATGCGCGCAGCCACGGGCACGTCTTCGCCAGTGCTGACCGCGAGGCCCCAATCGAGAACCACCGTCGAGCCGTCGTCACCGAGCGCAATGTGCTCGGGCTTGAGGTCGCGATGCACGACACCGCGTGAGTGGGCGTACCCCATCGCGTGACAGGCCTGCAGAAACCGCGGGAGCAGTCTGAGCCGCTCATCGAGCGTTCGGCTCTGGGTGAGCGCCTCGCGAAAAGAGCGGGGGCCACTTCGGGCCGTGACGAGCCGCTGTGCGCTGTAGGGCGCACCGTCAGCTCTGCGGCCAATCTCGAACACGGTGGTGATGCCGGGGTGGTCGAGCTGCGCCACCAGCCGTGCCTCGCGCAGCGCTCGCGCTCCGTCACCGTGGGGGAACTTGAGCGCCACCTCGCGGCCCAGGTGATGGTCCCACGCCAGCCACACCCGGCCTTCGGCGCCTTCGCCGAGCTCGGCGCGCAGCTCGTACCGGCCTGCGGCCTCGGAAGTGACGTCGGGCTCGGCCGCCACCGCTTCGGGAGCGGTCTCATCGACCAGCCCGGCCACCACGGCGCAGCATCGGTCACACGACTCGAGGTGCCGTTCGACCTCGAACCCCGCGCCCGCGCTGGAGCGCGTGGTGAACTCCAGCAGCGCTTGTTCGTCTGGGCACGGCACCTGACCTCCAATGCCCCGGCTGGTGCGGAGAGTCGAGCCTCACGGCGCGAGGTCGCGCACGGTCAGCGTGGTTCCCTTGAGGAAGAACGTCGCCGTTCGTGTTCGAGCGCCGTTCATCGTCTGCAGCTCGACCGTCACCGTCACGCCGTTCATGTCGAGGCGGCTCTTGAAGGCAGCCATCAGCGTCGACGACGAGCCCGCGAATTGAATCTTCGGCCGCGCGTTCGAGGTGACCTGCACGACGAGCTGAATGCCGGTCGGCGTGCCACCGACGATGGCGGCACGACCCGCTGCCGTCTTCTGCAGGAACTCGCCCGCGCCGAAGAGCGAGGCCTCGATGCCCGTGGCGGCCTGGAGCGCCGAGGTGTCGCTCGTCGTGAGCGCGCGCTCCTCGAACTCGTACTCGATGACGAACAGCGCGCCTTGCGACTGAATGGCGGCGTTCGTCGTCGCATCGACGAAGGCCCGCGAGGCCCACACGCTGGTGTAGCCGGTGACGCCCGAGCAGTTCGAACCGCCCGACAGCGCCACGCCTCTGGCCGCGTTGAAGTAGGGGAAGGTGACTCGGAGCTGCGACGCAGGAATCGGGCAGGCCGCGCCGCCTCCCGAGGTCGAGCCTCCGCCCGAGCCTGAGCCACCAGCCGAGGCGGAGCCGCCACCAGAGGCCGACCCGCCACCGGATGCGCCGAGACACGACAGCGGGTCCTGGTCGCAGGTCTGGGCTTCGATGCAGCGCAGCTCTGCGTCCGTCCTGATGCGCTGACACAGGGCCTCGCACCCCGTGTCGAGGTCGGGCGGGAGCGCTCCGCACGCCATGAAGTGCGGCACGCATCGGGCCGGGCAGTTCAGCGTGGGGCTGCCACCTCCCGCCGAGCCACCGCCGACTGCACCGCCAGCGCCGATGGGCCCGAGGCCGCCGGCCGTACCGCCGCCGGCTCCACCGCCAGGCGTCGGCATCGGCCCGCACGCGCCGAGCGCCACCACCATCGTCAGCGCGAGTCTGCGCACCATCACTCGCACCCCATCGTGACGCCGCCAGTGACGGCGTCAGCCGAGCAACGCATGCGCGTGCCCGCTCGGCACGACGTCACCGCCGTGGCCGAGAGGCAGTAGCTCTGTGAGTTGCGACACGCCGACGTGTTCGAGGTGCAGCGTTTCACGTTGAGGTTGCAGAGCTCGGTGGCGGCGTTGCACGTCGTGTTGAGGCACGAGAACGTTCCCGCGCAGCTGGGGCCCGAGCTGGAGCCGCCACCGCCTCCGTTCGATGCCGTTCCGCCAGCGCGGCCGCCTGCCGTGACGGCCGAGCCGCCTGCGCTCCCTCCGGGACTTCCACCCGCCGCAGCCGACGAGCAGCTCGCGACCTCGGTCGTTCCGGCGGTTCCACATTCGAACGCCGCGTTGTCGAAGCAGAGCCGCTCGCCACAGGTCGTGGCCCGCTTCGTCACGCCGTTGATGGTGAGCATGCAGTCACAGCTGGCCCCCGGCTCACAGGAGGCCGAGAGCAGCGCCAGCAGGAGGGGAATCGTCAATCGCATTCCCCGAAGACGGCTCGGGCCGGCGAGCCGCGCACAGAATTTCCACCGAGCCCGAACTCCGAAGTGGTTCCCGCGGCTTACGGCCCCTCGCTCGCAGGCCCCCCCGGTGACGACAGCAGACCCGAGAAGCTCAATTCACGAGTCATCGACGAGCCGATGACGCTCTCGACCTGCGAGCTGGGCCAGCCGTGCGTTCGCGTCAATGTCTGGCGAACCCAGCTCACGACCGCGGTGCGTGCTCCATCAATCCACCGGCGGGCCGTCGACGGCGCGACGTGGAAGATGCGCGCCACCTGCTCTGCGCCCAACGACTGAAACACCACCAGACGCAACACGACCTTCTCGCGGCGGGGCAGGCGGCGAAGGGCTTCGGTGAAGGCGGCGCGCAGAATCGGCCACTGCTGTTCGTTCATCGCGGTCGCGTCTGGTCGAGCGGTCGCGGCTCCGAGGGCGTGAAGCCAGGCCTCGTTGGGTTCGGTGCTGGCGGGGCCGACGGAGTCGAGGGCCAGTCGAATCGCAATCGTGCGGAGCCACGCCGAGAGCGCACCCTGGCCACGCCAGGCACGCAGGCGCGCCGGGCCGTCGGCCACGTAGAGCCGGCTGCGCACCGCCTGGGCGAGGTCGCCGGGCTCGACGTGCGAATACGTTCGAGCGACGCGCGCGACGGCCGGAAGCAGGAAGTGCTGGTCCAACGCAGCCATCGCCGACGAGTCACCACTGGCCGCGGCCTCGACGAGCAGCAGCTCGGCCCAGCGAACGCCGGTGAGCTCGGCGCCAGACCCAAGTCGTGAGCCCCAGCCGCGAAGGTGTTGTTCGGGCGCGGTGAGGCCCCACGCGCGAGCCGCTTCGATGGCTCCCGCCAGCTCGGAGACGAGCGACGAAGGCACCACGATGCCAGCCGCCTCGAATGCTGTGAGCCAGGGGATGGTCACGCCCGGGCCTCATCGCCGATTTCGTCAGGGTCTGGTGAATTTCGAGCGACGAATCGACGCGTGACCGTCGTTACGGCGTGGGCGTCGGCGACGTGGTGGCGACGCCCGTCACCCAGGCCTGGCGAATGAGGCGGCCGCACTTGAGCGAGGCGACGCCCTGGTCTCCGCCTGCACTCGGAGCGCGGCGAGCCACGAGGCCGTACCAGGTCTTCGTCTGGTCGACCCACGGGTAGAAGCCGAGCGCGCCCGCGCTGCTGAAGGCGTGGTCGCCAACCATCGGGTCGTCCTCCACCCAATGGCCGAGCGAATATCTCCAGCCCTCGGTGGGCGGAGCAGGAGAGGCGACGGCCCCGGCGACGCATGCCTCCGACGCGCAGACCTTCTCACCGCCCAGGTTCGCCGACATGACGAAGCCACCGTTCAGCATGCGACGGAGGAACGTCGCGTAGCCGCGCGCGCTGGTGTTGGCGCCGCCCGCGAGGTTCGTCTGCAGGTAGCGCAGGTCTCCGAGCCCGAGCACCGAGTCGACCTCGGTCGTCAGCGCCGCGGCATTCATCGCGCCCAGGCCCATGACAGTCGCCGCGTGTTTCTGAAAGTGGCCGGCGCTGTAGAAGAACTTTCCGACGGCGGTGGGGCGCTCGACCGCGCTGGCCGCGCACTCGGCGACCGTCTCTCCGGCAGCGCAGGTGAGCTCCTTCGTGCCCATCGTCGCGGGGAACACCGTGCCGCTGGTGAAGTTCAAGAAGGGCACGTCGCTTTGGCGAACGCTGCCGACCTTCTGCAGCACGTACGTCGAGTAGAGCCACTTCGACGCCGAGGCGATGGCGATGACCTGCGTGGGCATGGGCGTGTTGGAGCCCATCACCGACCCCGAGGCGCGCAGGCCGTCGCGGTCTCCAATCTCCCAGTAGAAGCCCTCGGGGAGCGCGGTGAGGCTGCAGGCCGGGTTCGTGTTCGCCGTCTGGGTTGCGGCAGCGATGCGCGCGGCTTCGGTCGGGCCCGCGTCGATGGCACCCGCATCGAGCGATGTGCCCGCGTCAGCCGACAGGCCTGCGTCGAAGTCCTGCGTGCCGCTGTCTGCGCCGGCATCGAGGGCAGGGAGGACGGGCCCACAACCCACCAGAAAGACGAAGGACAGGGGAAGCGCTCGGAGCATGCCCCTCGAACCCGTGCGCCACGGGAAAGTTGCGCGGGCGAAGGTTCTCGCGGGGCTACCGAGGTTCGCCGAGAGGATTGCGATGCCCGCTCCTGCGTCACTCGTCGGCGTGGAGTTGCAGCGTTCTCACGCTCGTCCCTGAAGCGGTCGGCGCCGCAGTGCCCACGACGTCACCGCTCGCGGTCTGAACGAACACACAGCGGCGGCTTCCCGGCGGCACCTCGAGGGTGGCGGTGGTCGAGCCGTCGAGCGAGACGCTGCTCCAGCGGCCCCACGACTCGTGCGGAGCACACCTGTTCTCGGCATCGGGCAACAGCTCTTCGAACCACGCGCGCACGAGCGGCAGTGGCGTCTTCATCGCCTTCACCTGCACTCGCAGCGTCGCGGGTGGAGCCGGCGACAACACCACGCGCTGCTGACTGGGCGCGACGAGCTGTGCAGCGACGAGCTTCCCGACCTTGACCGCCACCACCGACCACACGCCGCGCTCGTCGCTCGAGCTGGGAACGCGCTCGGGCGCCAGCGCGGTTTTCCCTGAGAACGACAACGGCACCGAGCGTGCTGCCGTGTCTGGCCAGTCGAACGGCGGAATCGCGTGGAGCCAGCCTGTGACCTGAGTCGTGCTGTCCGTCTTCACCACCACCACCAGCGGCGTCGCGGGCCGACGGTGAATCGTCACCGTCTGCCGACCATCGCGCACCGGGCTCACCTCGACGCCGCGCGGGCTGGGCCTCGAGCAATGCACAGGCGCCGAACACCTGCTCGCGTCGCAGCGTCGTGACTCCCGAGACGTGCACGCGTTGTGGCGATGGCTGCAGTCCCACGTCGGCGGGTCCATCGGGTGACGAGAGCACGACCTCGAGCGTCGGCTGTGGTGGAGCCAGACCGGTGAAGGCCAGACACAAGCCCTCCGTCGACCGACCCTCTTCGAGTTCGGCGAGCTCGTGCTGAAGCTCGACCACCTCATCCGAGACGAGCGCGCAGACCGCGCCGTGCTCATCTCGAGGACATGCGCTCGACTGGGCGCCCTCGTCCTGCAGCGTCTGACCGGGCCTCAGACCAGAGCGCAGACCAGCGCTTCCGTCGTCATGGAGAAGCGCAGGAAGCTGAATGCCCGCGTCGGTCTGGGCAGAAACCCGAGCGGCGCAGAGCGCGAAGACTGTGCACACGCTCTGCGCGAAGGCACGCTTCAGGCGCCGTCTTTCGAGGCTCCAGTGCCCTGTGACTCGAGCACTTTCGTCGCCGCGTCGACGAACTCGTTCTCGGTCAACATCGCGACGATGTGCCCATCGACCGCAACCGGCAGCGCGCCCACCTTGTGCCGCTTCATCAGCGCGATGGCCGTCGCCGTCGACGTGTCAGGCGTCACCGTCACGAGGTCGGTCTTCATGATGGCCGAGACCGCACCACCACGCGGGGCCGCGCCTCGCGCGACGTCGGTCAGATGCCGCATCACCCCGCGCGACGACACGAGCCCGACCAGCCGGCCCTTCTCGTCTTCGACCGGCACGTAGCGCACGCGCTCCCAGGCCATCAGCTCGCTCACGAGTTCGACCGGGTCATCGGGGCTCACGCTGTAGATGTCGCTCACCATCAACTGCGACACCTTCTGGAAGTCGGTGCTCGCCGCGTCCTTCTCGCTGAGCGTGGCGAGCTCCCAGTCGGCGACGACGGTGTCTGACTTCTGCCGCGCCACCATGCCCGCCACCAGCGCCGTCGCCCGCGCGCCTGGCGTTCCACGGCCCTTCATGCGCGAGAGCGAGTTGAGCTGCCACGACGAGCCCGTGTGCAGGCTGCGCGCGCGCCGCTCGATGATGCCGAGGTAGCGGTTGATGTCTTTCGGGTTCACCTTCGCGCGGTCGAGGCCGGCGCGCGCGAGCGGCAACAACCTGTCGAGCACGAGCGGCTGCGCCAGCACCTCTTCTCCGTCGAGCCAGGTGAAGCGCGCCCGCAGGCCGTCACGCGCAGCGGCGTACAGGTTCACCCGCGCCTCGTCGAAGCTCATGCGCTCGGCGACGTCGTCGATGGTCGCTCCGAGCTCGCTCATCAGGCCGAGCCAGAACGCGCCGTTCGCCACCTCGTCGGCAATCGTCGGGCCCGACGGCAGACACCGCAGCTCGATGCGCAGGTGCGGCTTGCCGTTGTCAGAGATGCCGTAACACGGGCGATTCCACCGATAGACGGTGCCCGAGTGCAGGCGCAGCGCCTTCATCGACGGCACGAGGCCCGCTTCGAGCGCCTCGAGCCCATCGGGCCCGTCTTGCGTGGTGCCGACGAGCGGGCGGAAGCGCGAGACGTTCTCTTTGAACAAATCGACGACGCTGCCCTTGAGCCAGCCGCGGCCGAACGACACACGACCGATGGAGTCCCGCAGGTGCAGGCCCGGCGTGCGAATGTCACAGCTCTGCTCGAAGACGGCGATGCGCGTCTCGCTCCAGAGGCGGCGGCCGAAGAGCAGCGGCGAGTTCGTGCCGACGGCCAGCACCGGCGCCGTCAGCATCTGGGCCAGGTTGTACATCTGGGCGAAGCGCTCGGGCTCGGTCAGCTGCAGGTGCACCTGAAAGCTGGCGCACGTCGCCTCGACCATCACCGAGTCGTGCTTCACGACCAGCTCGTCCATGCCGCGAATCGAGAAGTCGAAGTGCTCGCCGCGCGCGCGCTGCATGGCGCGGTTGAGCGCCTGGTACCGCGGCTTGGGCACCATGTTCTCGAGGCCGAGGTCGGTCTTGTGAATGGTGGGCAGAATGCCGGCGAGCACCGGGGTGACGCCCATGGTGGCGCCCGCTTCACGCACGCGCGCGTAGAGCTGGTGCAGCTCGGCCTCGAGCGTCGCCAGGCCGTCACCGGCGAACGTCTGCGACGAGGCGTTCATCTCGAGGTTGAAGGCGCCGAGCTCGGTCGTGTAGCGCGTCGGGTCTTTGAGCTTCTCGAGCAGTGGCATCGCCGCGCCCGTGGGCTGGAACGCGGAGTCGACGAGGAACATCTCCTGCTCGGCGCCGATACGAGAGACGCCACGCTCGAAGGCGCCGCCCTTCACCATGCGCTCGAGCGCCCGCAGCTCGCTCAACAGCGCGTGCATGTAGTCGCGGCGCGACTCGCCGTTCAGCTCGCCATCGACTTCTTTGTGGCGCTGCGTCGTCTCCAGCTCGGCCATGGAAACTCTCCCCAGGTGTTGCAGCGGTGCGGCGGTTCAGCTCTGCGGCGTCGTCGGCTTCGTCCACTCGTCGAGGTACTTCGGCAGCATGGCACGCCACGTCACCCAGTCGTGGTCCCACTTGGGGCCCCACGAGTCGACGTAGTTGGGGATGCGCTTGGGCCCGAGCACGTTGGCGAGCCCCCAGCTCTCTTTGAGCGACTCCCACTTTCCTTCACCCGTCACGATGTGAATGTAGCGGGTCTGCAACAGCTCGAGGTGGCGGCCGTGCAGGTGCGGCACGAAGTACAGCGGAGACGCCCGCCGGAAATCGTCGGTCGGGTGGTCGGCCTCGATGAAGCGCATCAAGTTGAAGGTGCCGCTCATCGGCAGCGCCTTCGTGAAGACGTCGGGGTAGCGGCACACGAGCGCAGCAGCATGGAACGCGCCGATGCTGGCGCCCGTCGTCCAGATGGGAATGTCGGGGCTCTGACAGTCCATTCGAATCGCGGGCACGACCTCTTCACGAATGTACTGATGAAACTGGTCCTGCATCTTCATGCGGTAGGCGGGGCTGCCGATGCGGTTGAACCACACCCGCCCGCCCACGCTGTCGCACGAGTACACCTTGATGCGCCCCGCGGTGAGCAGCGGGTCGAGCACCTTCATCATCTGAAACCGTTCGATCTCTTCGGCGTCGCCACCCGCGGTGGGCAACACCAGCACCGGCTGACCGAACGTGCCCCAGCGGGCGAGCGTCGCTTCCTGGCCCAGGCGCTGCGAATACCAACGTGACTTGAGGAACACGCGTGCCTTTCAGGGACAGCCGGCGGCGCGCCAGCTCTGAATGCGTTGCCAGAACAGCTCGGTGAACTTCTCGACCTCGTGTGCAGGAAAGAGCGCGGCCACCTTCTGGCGCACGGCCTCTTTTGCTTCGGGCGTGGCGAAGAACTCGTACGCTTCCGCATCGAGGTGCTTCAGGTGCATGCCGCAGAACTCCTCGAAGCGCGCCGTCTCGAAGCGCTGGTCGGCGATGGCGGCGTAGCGGTCGAGCTTCTCGGCGTACGAGAGGTCCTTCGCGGCCACCTCGTAGAAGGGCGCCCAGTCGAGGTTCTTGCGGAACGGCCGCTTCGTCGCGGCGCAGAACAACGTCCACCGCAGGTACGACTTCACCAGCCAGGGGAAGTGGAAGTGCAGCGACGTCACCTGCGAGTCGGGGCACGGGTTCGCGAAGTCGATGGGGTGCCAGACCCCGTTCTTTCGCAATGACTCACACGAGTTGAAGTCCCACCCGAAGAACGCGTTGATGGTGAGCGTGACTTTTCGCAGGTGCTCCTGCTCTGCCTTTGGCAGGAAATCGACCTTCTGCGTGTACCGGTCGTGCAGCGGAGCATCGGGCGCGTACGAGACGTGCCGCGTCTGCGGGCCGAAGCCGATGGTGCGCACGAACGCGTCGTAGCCCTCGACCGAGGCCTGCGCGTGCATGACCGACTTGCCGCTCTCGTCGTACGCGGCCCACGCGTCTTTCGTGTTCTTCACGCGCGTGACGTTGCGCCAGCCGCCGCCGTCGTACGGCTTCATGAAGAAGGGCCAGCCCAGCTTCTCGCCAATCTTGCCGAGGTCGAACAGCTTCGCGTACCGCTTGAGCGTCACCTTCGCGTCGACCTGGTCCTCCGAGTACTCCTTGGCGGGCAACATCCACGTCTCGGGAATCGGCAGGCCCAGCTTCATCATCGCCGCGTAGCTGGTGTGCTTCTCGTTGCTCTGCACGCTCCAGGGGTTGTTGAAGACGTACAGCCCGTCCATCAACAGGCCCTTCTTGATCCACTCGCGCTGGCTGTGCATCCAGTGGGTCAGACGGTCGACGACGACGTCGTAGCCGACAGGCTCGCGCAGGTTGAAGGGTTGAATGGCGACGCGCTCGACCTCGAAGCGCACCGTGTCTCCGCCGATGGCAAGCTTGAGGTTCAGGCGTTTGACGAGGTGCTCGAAGCACAACGGCCAGCACAGGTCGGCGCCGAGCGACAGACCGATACGTCGGGTGACTTCAGCCACGGAAGCTCCTCATTCGTACACGAACATCAAAGGACCGGGGAACAACCACGACAACCCTTCACGCAGGCGGTCGCGCCAGTTCTGCCAGTTGTGCCCATCGCGGGCCTCGACGAAGCGCACCTGCATGCCGGTGGCGTCGAGCAGCGGAACGAGCGAGCGGTTCTCGTAGATGAGCGACTCGTACACGCCGCAGCTGACGAAGACGCGCTGGCTCATGGCGGCCGGCTTCTCGCGGTAGGCGTTGACGAACTCGACGATGCGGTCGAACAGCGGGCCGCGGCGGTTGCGGCGGCCGATGTCGGTGAAGGCGAAGCTGCCCGACTGGAGCAACAGCCGCCCCCACACGCCCGGGTGCCGGCACGCCGTCGAGAACGAGGCCACCGCGCCGAACGAAGCGCCCAGCAGACAGCGCGCGCGCGGCTCGTCGACGAGGGGGAACTTCATGTTCATGTACGGCAGCAGGTCGTTGGTGATGTACGAGGCGTGGTTCTCGTCGGCCGCGTACTCGCGCAGGCGGTCGGGCGAGTCGGTGAACGCCACCACCAGCTCGGGGATCTCGAGGCGGTGGATGAGGTTGTCGAGCACCGTCTTCATGCCCGTGTAGTTCAGGTAGTCGCTGCCATCGTGCACCACCAGCAGCGGGTAGCGCCGCGTCTTGCGATAACGCGCCGGCAAGTACACCTGCACCACGCGGTGGCCGTACACGCGGCTCGGCACCTTCACGCGCTCGATGACGCCGGGGCGCGCGGTCGAGTCGGGCTGCGTCCATTCCGGGCTGACGTAGCCGGCGCTCTGCAGCACCGAGTTGGCGCCGAACGGGTCGCGCGCGCGGTTGGGGTTGAGGGGGTCTTCGATCCACTCCCCGCGACCGTCGCGGTGAATCTCGTATTTGTATTCGACGCGCGAGTTGCCGGGAATCTCGAGCGTCAGATGCCAGATGTCTGTGTTTGGCGCGCGCGTCAGCGTGGTGGACGACTCGAGGCCATAGACCCAGTGCCGCACGTTCACGGCCTCGGCCTGGCCCATCCACACGAAGGTGACGTGCGAGTCCTCCACGAGGGGGAAGGTGTGGGCGTTCAAGAACGCGCGCAGTTTGCCCGCGTCACCCCAGGCTGAAATCAGTTCGTCGATGGCTCTGTGCTGCGTCATTGCGGCAACGTGTCTCCCGCGTGCGTGAGGTTCACCACGCCGTTGGAGCGCGTCACGCGCCCGTTCTGAATCACCACCGACGACCGCGCCGGAAACGCGATGCACCGCGAGGGCGCGAAGCGGCGCGCCACCAGGTGCACGTGCGGCACGTCGTCGAGCTTCAGGCGCCGCTCCGGCTCGGGGAAGACGACCAGGTTCGGCACCAGGCCCAGGCCCGCGTCGAGCACCTCACTCGCGCCGCGGCCCTGCGGAGGGTCGTCGTGAAAGAGCACCACCCGCTGGCTCACGGCCATCGCGCCGGCCGACCAGGCGAAGAGCGTGCGCGCGCCCACCAGCGTCTCGAGGCCGAACAGGAGCAGCCGGTTCACCAGCACCGCCACATGCCCGCCGGCGATGGCGATGGCGCCGCAGTCAGACAGCGCTTCGATGAGGTCGCCGCGGTGCCGCGCGATGGTGGGGCGGTGCAGCGGCTTCCACTTCTCGTTGAACTCGGCCCGCACCTTCGCGCACTGGTACAGGTGCCACGCGTCGAGGTCGCGAATGGCGTCGATGCACGCCTGCTCGACCTCTTCACGAATGGCCTCGGGCTGCTTCGACTCGCGCACCAGCCGCTCTGCTTCGAGGGCGTGGTCGAGGCGCAGGCGATAGACGTCTTGCAGGGCGCGCAGGTGGTTCTGGCGCTCCTTGTGGGCCTGCGCGAACTCGGGGTCTTGCCGAAACAGCTGCTCGCCCCGCTTGTAGAGCATGAGGTTGACGGTGTTGCCCTCGAGGTCCTTCGAGAGCTCTTCGTCTTCGTCCTCGCGCTCCTGCCAGCCGGCGGTGACGACGGCGATGCGGCCCTGCACGCCGGCTTCCTTCACCGCGGCAGAGAGGGTGGGCTCGAAGCGCTGGGCTCCGAGGAGCACGGCGGTGGCGCTGGGGGTGGAGTCGGGCATGCGGCGAGAGAAGCCCGGTGAGTGTACCGTGCCCCTGCTCACCGCGCGACGATAGAGCGCATGCTCCTGCGAATCAGGGCTCGGCGCAGATGACCCTGAAGCTGTTGTTGCACGAGGTGGTGCCCATGCCGAAGAAGTCGGAGGCGACGCTCGCGGTGCGGCCCACGATGCCTCCGAACACGCCCGCGGAGGCTGACGTGTAGTTGCTGCACGTCGAGGTCGAGGTGCCGACGACCGACGGGCTGCTGGCGCCGTTCCACGCGTACACCTCGCCCGCGAGGTACGAGCCGTCGTCGGCCACCCACGGGCCGCCGTTCAGAGACTCCGCCATGATTTCGGCGCCCGTGCCCACCACCACGCCGTCGGTGCGGTAGTAGGTGCTGGTCGAGGTGAGCCGCCCGCCCGCCGTGATGGCAGTGCTGGCGACGAGCGCGACGAAGCTGCGGCTCGAGTAGGCCGAGGGCTTGTGCGCGTTGCAGAACGAGTCGACCGAGCCGATGCCGTTGCCCGAGCTGGGCACGAAGGTGGCCACCGTCGTGTAGAGAATTTTTCCGCCCACCGGCACGGTGGGCTGCGACGCCAGCGTCGTCGAGGTGCGCTGCAGACAGTAGATGCGCAGGCTCGAGCCGCACGAGATGCCGGCGAAGGCGAAGCTCCAGCGGCTGGGCCCGCCGCTCGTGATGCCGACGTCGTTGGTGCCCGAGGTCGAGGTCCAGTTGGTGCAGTTGCCCGGAGACGCGGTGCCGTCACCGTACGTTCCCGTCCACGCGTATTCGTTCACCAGCTTGCCGTACTCGTCGAGGTTCGGTGACACGAGCAGGCGGTTCGCCAGCAGGTTCGTCTCGCTCGTGGCCACCAGCTCGGTGTCGATGCGTCGGTAGTGACCGCGGTTGGCGCCAAGGCGGGTGGTGGCCAGGTTCGACGGCGTCGAGACCCAGGCGACGTAGCTGTCGTTGGTGGTGGCGTTGATGCCCGCTGCCGTCGCGAGCGCGTTGCACTGGGCGTCGTAGGCCGCGGGCGAGCCGAGGTTGCCGGCGAAGCGCGTCGACGAGACGAAGATGAGGTTGCCGCTGTAGCCGAGGTAGCGGGCGTTCGCGCTGGTGTGCGCCGTCATGCTGATGGTGCAGAGGTTGCCGTGGCCGTAGTCGGTGCAGACCGTCGGAGCGACCCAGTACGCGAAGTGGAGCGTCGAGCCGTTCGCAGTGGGGTTCGCGCGTACGGTGACCGAGGCGTTGTCGTCGTAGAGCGCTGAGCAGGGGGTGGTGCCGCAGTTCTGCAGGCGGTTGTCCGTCGTCGAGACGGTGCCGCCCGAGAACGAGGCGACGATGCTGAGGCGCCACTGGCCACGGCCCGTCGCGGTCAGCGAGACCGAGCCGCCCGTGGCTGCGGTGAGGGTCAGCGTGCCGTTGCGCACGCCGCCAGCGCTGGGCGTGAAGGCGACGTTCATCGAGCAGCTGCCACCGGCCGCGATGGCGACGCCACAGGTGTTGTTGCTGACGACGAACTCGCTCGCGTTGGTGTTGGTGAAGGTGGGCACGCTCGTCGGCAGGTCGCCCGTGTTCTGAATCGTCCACGTGAAGGCGGGCGAGGCGACGCCGACCTCCTGGCCCGCGTAGTCACGGGAGGTGATGGCGGCGAAGAGCGTCGCCGGGTTCTGCACGTTCGCAGTGAGGGTGAGCGAGGGGCTGCTGCCCGGCGTCGCCGAGGCCGTCAGCGTCGCCGTCTTGCTGCCGTTGCCATTGGCTGCAGCCGCCGAGAAGCGCACGGCCGAGGTGCACGACTGGCCACCGGCCAGCGGCTGGCCAATCTGACACGCCGTGGCTCCCGACGAGACCTGCCACTGCGCGGCGTTGGCTCCCGAGAGGCCGAGGCTCAGCGCGCCCGATGACTGCTGGCCCGTGTTGGTGACGGTGAAGCTCATCGTCTGCGTGGTGTTGAGCAACACGTTGCCGTAGTTGGCGTTCGAGCCCGAGGCGGCCACCAGCGTGAGCGCTGCCGGAGAGATGGCGCTGCCGGTGATGGAGTAGACGGCCGGCCCGCCGGGCATCGCCGAGGCCGTGAGCGTCGCGGTGTGCGTGCCCGAGGCGGCCGGCGAGTAGAGGATGACGCCCGTGCACGAGCCGTGCGCTGGCACCGAGTTGCCCGAGCATGTCGAGCTCTGAATCGAGTACGAGCTCGCGCCAGTTCCGGTGAAGCCGAAGCTGACGACGCCCGAAGCCACGTCACCGTCGTTCACGAGGGTGAAGTTCTGGGTCGAGGTCTGCCCGGCGACGATGGTGAAGAACGTCGTCGAGGGCTGCGTGAACGACAGCGAGGCCGGCGCCTGACCGACGCCCGAGAGCGTCGCCTGCGCGGTGTTGCTGCCCGAGGTCGCGCTCACGAAGCCGCTGAGGCTGCCCGTCGTCTGGGGGGTGAAGGTGATTCGAATGGAGCAGGTGGCGTTCGGCATGAGCGCCACCGTGCAGGTGTTGCCGCTGGGAACGAAGCTGCTGGCGAACGAGCCGCCGACCGTCACCATGGGGGTGGAGAGATTGCTGCCGCCAGTGTTGCGAATGGTGAAGTCCTGAAACCCGCCCGACTGCATCAACACCACGCTGCCGAAGTCGCGGGTCGTGGGCGTGATGCTCAAGGCTCCGGGCGCGATGCCGGTGCCCTGGACGGTGGCCGTCGGGTTGCCGCCCGGCATCGCCGAGGCTCCGAAGGTGGCCGACTGAGGGCCCGCGGCTGCAGGCGCGAACGAGAGCGTGACGGCGCAGGTGACGCCGGCGCCGATGGTGGCGCCACAGGTGTTGCTCACCACTGAGAAGACGCCCATCGGCGTCATGCTGAACGACGGCAGTCCCGACGGCACGTCGCCACGGTTGGTGACGCTGATGGTGGCGGTGCTCGAGGCGCCGTTCACCACGGAGCCGAAGTCGATGAGGTTCGTCGACAGCTGCAGCAGCGCCTGCGCCTGACCGAGGCCGCTGAGGTTCACGGTGACGGGCGTGACGCCCATTCCACCGACGGTGAGCACGGCGGTGCGGGTGCCCGGCGCACCAGGTGAGAAGCGCAGGGTGATGGTGCAGGTGCCCGAGGCAGCCACCGTCTGGCCCACACAGCCATCGACCGACCTGGCGAACTCAGTGGCGTTGGTGCC
>JAACJQ010000211.1 GCA_016879935.1 Archangiaceae bacterium
TCGAAGCCGGGCAGAGCGACGACGGCGCCGCGCTCTCGTGCACGAAGCGCGTTCGCCTGCCGTAGTCACTTCGCGACGATCGCGCCGGCGGGCTCCCACTCGTGGCCCGTCATCACGGTGATGGCGGGCAGCTCCTTCGCGATCGACGCGAGCTGCGAGAGCGAGTCGACGTTCTGCGCGTGATCGCCGGTGAACTCGCCCGGCTCCACCTGGTGCTCCCAGCCCCAGCGCGTGTGGCTCGTGTCGCCCGCGAACAGCACGAAGCCCTTCGACGTGTTGGCCACGTACGCGAGGCTGCCCGGCGTGTGGCCCGGCGACGCGACGACCCACAACGAGCCGTCACCGAAGAAGTCGATGGCGTGCTTCACGCCGCCGATGGCGACGCCCTGCGAGACGTCGAGCTCGGTCGTCGGCTGCTGGCCCTTGAAGAGGTTCGCGTAGGTGCTGCGCATGAGCCCGTTCTGGAACGACGTCGGGGTCGTCTCGGCAGGGCCCGTGTAGAGCGGGGTGCCGGCCGGCACGTCAGGCAGACCCATGACGTGGTCGAGGTGAAGGTGCGTGAAGAGCACGCCCGCCAGCGGAGTCGGCTGCCGCTTCAGAATACTGGCCAGCGACTCCTCGGGCTTCAGCGCGCCCATGAACGAGCTCACCGGCCAGGCGATGCCGCCGCCGTTGCCGTCTTTGAGGCTCTGCGAGACGCCAGTGTCGATGATGAACGTGCCGCGCGTCGGGTGACGGAGCACGTGCACCGGCAAGACGATGTCCATCTCGTCTTTCGGCAGGTCCTTCGCCTCCGCGCGCTCGAGGTTGATGAGCCCCTTCCGCTCGACCTTCCACTTGGCCGACAACACCGGCTCCCACTCGAGCTGGGTGGCGCCTGACAGCGCGTCGGCCCAGGTCGTGGGCGTGCGGGGGGTGGTGATGCGCTCGGTCTTCGTCGGGTGCGTCGTGAAGGCGCAGGCCGAGAGCAGCAGGAAAACGACGGCGGGGACGAGTCGGTGCGTTGCGTTGGTCATGGACTCTTTGTACGCATTCAGAAACGACGATTGAGGGTCATGAATGAAGACCAGCCATCCATTTTCGAATGCGTCGTGGGACGACGTCAGGCTGTTCCTGGCGGCGTTGGAGCACGAGAGCTTCACCGACGCCGCGAAGGCGCTCGGCGTGGGGCAGGCGACGATGTCGAGGCGCATCGCGGCGCTCGAGGCGCAGGTCGGGCACGCGCTGTTCGATCGAAGCCGTGGCGGACTCACGCCGACGCACGCGGCGCTCCGGTTGAGACCGTGGGCCGAGGCGATGGGCGCGTCGATGCGAGACGCCGGTGCGGCGCTGGCGGGGCTCGAGTCGGCTCCGGAGGGGCGCGTTCGCCTCACGTGCCCACCCGGCGTGGCGGTCGACTTCCTGCCGCCGATGCTCCAGCGCCTGCGCGTGAAGTACCCGAAGCTGATCGTCGAGGTGCTCGCCGACGTGCGCGTCAGAGACCTCGCCGCTCACGAAGCCGACGTCGCGATTCGTTCGACGGTGCCAGCCGCGGGTCCCCTGCTCGTGCGAAAGCTCTGTGACGTGCCCGTCGGTCTCTACGCCGCGCCCTCGCTCGTGCGCCGCCTGCCGACCAAAGTCCGCCTCGATCAGGTGCCGCTCATCGACTGGTCCGAAGAGGTGCCCTCACTCCATCAGGCGCTCTCGATGCTCCCGTGCCCGCGCGTGATGGTGACCAACGAGTTCCTCACCATGTGCGCGGCAGCGCAGGCCGGCGTCGGCGCGATCGTCACCACCAGCGCTCAGGCAAAGCTCCGCGGGCTGGTTCACGTGCCTGCCCCGTTTCCCAACGTGCCGAACTCACCATTCCTCGTCGTCACGCATCAGGCGTTGCGGCAGGTGCCGCGCGTCGTCGCCGTCATCGAAGGGCTCGAACGCCTCGTCGAAGACCTCGGCCTCGCACAATCGACGGCGAAGGCCCCATCAGGGCGCGTTTCTCGCTCCCCAAGCGTGCGGGGCAAGGCTACAAGCCCGTCTCCGCCATGAGCGCCTCCAAGACGAGCAACGGCGGGTACAAGCGCATTCTGCTGAAGCTGTCCGGCGAAGCGCTAATGGGTGACGACAAGTACGGCATCAACCCCGGCGTCCTCACCGGCATCGCGCAGCAGGTGCTGAACCTGCAGAAGGCCGGCGTGCAGGTCGCGCTCGTCATCGGCGGCGGCAACATCTTCCGCGGCGTGCAGGGCGCGACCCGCGGCATGGACCGCGCGAGCGCCGACTACATGGGCATGCTCGCCACCTGCATCAACAGCCTCGCCATGCAAGACGCGCTCGAGCAGCTCGGTGGCCAGACGCGGGTGCTCTCGGCCATCAAGATGGAGCAGATCGCCGAGCCCTACATTCGCCGCCGCGCCGTGCGCCATCTCGAGAAGGAGCGCGTCGTCATCTTCGCCGCCGGCACCGGCAACCCGTACTTCACGACCGACACCGCCGCTTCGCTGCGCGCGATGGAGATCAACGCCGACGTCATTCTCAAGGCGACCAAGGTCGACGGCATCTACGAGGCCGACCCGAAGAAGGTGCCGACCGCGAAGCGCTACCGCACGCTCACGTACATGGACGTGCTGCAGAAGAACCTCAACGTGATGGACTCCACCGCCATCTCGTTGTGCATGGACAACAAGCTGCCCATCGTCGTCTTCGACATGACCGAGACCGGGAACATCGAGCGCGCCGTGCTCAAGCCCGGAGAGATCGGCACCATCGTCGGTCACGGCGAGACGGCCCTGGCCTGAAGAACGAGCTGAACGCTTCTCACAAGGAGTGACACATGGCTGCGCATGACGACGTGGTGAAGGGCCTGTCGGAGCTGATCAAGAAGACGATCGACGCGCTCAAGGGCCACATGACGAAGATTCGCACCGGCCGCGCCAGCGCCGCGATGCTCGACCCCGTTCGCGTGAACTTCTACGGCACGCCGACGCCCCTCGCGCAGTGCGCCGCCATCGCCGTGCCCGAGGCGCGCCTCATCACCGTCAAGCCGTGGGACAAGACGATTCTGAAGGACATCGAGAAGGCGATTCACGAGGCCAACCTCGGCCTGACGCCGCAGAACGACGGTGAGATCATTCGCCTGCCGATTCCGCCGCTGACCGAGCAGCGCCGCAAGGAGATCGCCAAGGACGTGAAGGCGAAGGGGGAAGAGCACAAGGTCGCCGTGCGCAACGAGCGCCGCGAGGCCAACGAGAAGCTCAAGGCCCTGCTGAAGGACAAGAAGATCACCGAAGACGACAACAAGCGCGCGCAGGAGAAGGTCCAGAAAGAGACCGACGCCGGCATCGCGCAGATCGACGACGTGGTGGCCAAGAAGGAGAAGGAAGTGCTCGAGGTTTGAGCCAACCCCTCCGTGCCTCCTCCGCGCGTCCTCGTCGCTGAGCCTTCGGCTCCCATCTGCAACGCCCTGCGCAAGTTCCTCGACGGGCGCGCAGAGGTGCAGGCGGTGCATTACCTCGACGAGGCCGTGCAGATCGTCAGAGCGAAGGCGCCCGACGTGGTGATCGCGTCGGTGTCGGGCTCGTTCGACGGTGAAGTGCTCGCGGTGCAGCTGCGAAAGCTGGTGCCCGAGCTGTGCATCATTCTCGTGTACCCGCCCGAAGAGGACAAAGCGTTCGACCGCGCGACGGCGGTGAACGCCGACTGTTTTCTCAACGGGCCGCTGAAGAAGCCGGCGGTGCTGAACTCGGTGCGCGCGGTGCTGAAGCTGCGCGAGCTGCGCTTGAGAATTCTCGAGCTCGCGGGGCAGGTCGAGAAGCTCAAGGCCCAGCCGCCGCCGTCACCGGTGCCGAAGCCGCGTGGCCCGGGCGTGAACACGGCCGACGAGACGTTCTTCAAGAAGTACATGCTCCTCGAGGTGAAGCGCTCGAAGCGTTACGCCTACCCGGTGGCGCTGTTGCTGGTGAGCCTCGACAAGCTCGACGAGTACCTCGCGAAGGAGTCGAGCCCCGAGTTCCAGCGCGCGACGATTCGCTCCGAGGTGATGACGGCGATCAGCGAGCTCATTCGCGACATCGACGTGGCCATGCCGTTCGCCGAAGACAAGTACCTCGTGTTCCTGCCGCACACGCCGCGTGAAGGCGCCGGCATCGTGGCCGATCGCATCGTGAAGAAGCTCGCCGGCCTGCCTTCGTTCGAGAAGGGCACCGCGTCGCTCGGGCTCGCGAGCTTCGACCCCGGGCTCGACCCGACGCAGGGCGTGAGCTTCGGAGCGCTGGTGCGTGAGGCGTCGCAGGCCCTCAAACGCGCGCAAGACGCGGGCGGCAACAAGGTCGACGCTCCGGCGATGCCGGCGAAGCCGAAGAAGAACCGCATCTCGATGGGCTGAACGTTCGCGATCAGAACGCCAGCTTCACGCCGCTCGCCGACTCGACGCACTCGGCGATCCACGCGACGACCTCGAGGCCCTTCTGCTTGTCGTCGAGCCAGCGCCCATCGGCCGCGAGCGAGAAGTGCACGCCCGCGCCTTTGCCCGCGACCCAGAGCTGATGCACCGCGCGCTGCGTGTTCACGATCACCTTCTCGCCCGTCTTCGTGGCGGTGATGGTGACCATGTCTCCGGTCGCGTCGCACTCGATGACGTCGGGGTCGGCCGCGTCGACGGCCTTCACGAGCTTCTTGAACACCACCGAGACCGCCGCACCGTATCCCGCGTCATCCATGCCCGCGGTCTAAGGGCGCGTCGTCGGCGCTGCAACCCTCAGGGCGTCTCGCGCTCGAGCGCCCGCACGATCGGCTGACCCGGCGCTGCGTAGAGAAAGAGCGTTCCCGCTCCGCCGCCTTCCGGTCGCTCGATGCCGATGACCGTGCCCGGCGTGACGGGCTTGGGAAACGACGACATGCCCAGGAAGTGCGCCGCGGCTGCACCCATCGACGGCTGGTGCCCGACGAGAATCACCGACTTGCCCTCGTTCTCGGCGAGCAGGTTCTCGAGCGCGCCAACCGGCCCGTCGGGGAAGAGCATGCGCGTCGAGCGCATCGGGCCCTCGTAGCCGACCGTCTGCGCGAGCAACGTCGCTGTCTGCACCGCGCGCACGAGCGGGCTCATCACCATCACGTCGGGCGTGCCCACGATCGCCGCGACCGCCTGAAAGTGCCCCGGCAACGCCGTGCGCGCCCGAGCCGTCAGCGCCCGCGCCTCGTCGTCCAGCCCGTCGGGAATGTCGGCATCAGCGTCACCGTGTCGGACCAGAAAGACTCGCATCGGTGCGCCGAGAATTAGGTCGCGGCTCCTCGCCGGTCAAAGCCGATCACGACCACCCAACGTCACGGTGCGTCGTCTCTTTTCTCAGACAGGGTGAACCGAGAATCAGACGGTATGGTGGCCGGCGATGAACAGGCTGCCGCTCCTTCTCGCGCTGCTCCTCGTCGCTTGCCCCGAGCGAAAGCAGACGCCTGTCGAGACCGCGCCAGTCCTTGAGCCGACGACCGCCGCGTCGCCAGATGCCGGAGTCACGCTCACCGTCGCGAAGCTCGATGCCTGGCTCACGTACCACCGGCAGCTGCGCGCGCTGGTGAGCGACGACGGTGGCGCGCTCGACATGAAGGCGAAGGCGAAGCGCGAGCGCGCGCTGCGTGAAGACCTGCAGCTCTCGGAGCCCGAGCTCGACTCGATCGAAGAGCTCGTCGGCGCGGTGGTCGCGCAGCGCACCATCAGCCGGCTGACTGGCGCCGAAGCGGTGAAGGAGTTCGACAAGGTGACGCTCGGGCTCAAGGCCGAGCAGCGCGAGAAGGTGGAGCAGGCCTTCGGTGACGTGCGCACCCGCGCGCAGGCCGTGGCGTCGCTCGACGCCGAGCGCGCGAGGTTCGGAGCTGACGCCGTGGCGATGGTGCTGGCCCGCGAGGCCGAGGTCACCGCGACGTGGGACGCGCTGTTGGATGGAAAAGGAGAACGACGATGACGACCCGGAAGCAGAGCTGGTTCGAGAGTGACGCGGCGTTGAAGCGAGTGATGTCGGCCCAGCTGGGCGCCGCGTTCGAGAAGGCGAAGCCGCGCCTCGACAAGATGGGTGATGGCGCCGCGAACGAAGGCGCGCGCTGGGCGCAGGAGGCTGACCACAACGGCCCCAGGCTGGTGAACTTCGATCACACCGGCGCCCGCATCGACGAGATCGACTACCACCACAGCTACAAGGCCCTGCAGCAGCTCGGCTACGGCGGCGGCATCGTGGCGGCCACCTACAACCCGGCGCTCGCGGCCGAACGTGGAACGGCCGGCAAGGCGCTCACCATGGGGCTCGGGTACCTCTTCGCGCAGGCCGAAGCGGGCATGTTCTGCCCGGTGTGCATGACCGACGGCGCGGCCCGGCTGCTCGTGAAGCACGGCACGAAGACGCTGCAGGAGCGCTTCGTGCCCCGGCTCTCGTCGACCGACCTCTCCACGCTCTACACGGGCGCGATGTTCCTCACCGAGAAGGCGGGCGGCAGCGACGTCGGGCAGGTCGCCACCGTGGCGAAGGGCGGCAACGGCACGCCCGGTGAGACGGTGAAGCTCTTCGGCGACAAATGGTTCTGCTCGAACGTCGATGCCGACGTGATCATGATTCTCGCGCGGCCCGAAGGCGCTGGGCCCGGCACGCGTGGCCTTGGCCTGTACGTGCTGCCCCGCACGCTCGAGAACGGTCAGCGCAACGCGTTTCGCATCGATCGCATCAAGGACAAGCTCGGTGAGCGCAGCTTCCCCACCGGAGAGGTGACGCTCGAGGGCGCAGAGGCCTACCTGCTCGGCGGCCCGGGGCAGGGCTTTCACCAGATGGCCGAGATGCTGAACCTGTCGCGGCTCTACAACGCGATCGCGTCGGTCGGCGTGATGCGGCGCTCGGTGGTCGAGGCGCTCGACTGGGCCGAGCAGCGCGTGGCGTTCGGCAAGAAGGTGATCGAACACCCGCTGCTCACCGAGACCCTGCTCGACATGGCGAGCGAACAGCGGCTCGCGCTGCTCTGGGCCTTCCGCGGCGTGAAGCTGATGGACACGGTCGACGCCGGCGGCGGCTCGGAGCAGGAGCGCCGCACGCTGCGCATGCTGACGCCGCTGCTCAAGTACGTGCTCGGCAAGTGGGCCGTGCGCGTCGCGAGTGAAGGCGTCGAGGTGCTCGCTGGCAACGGCTACATCGAAGACTGGCCGATGGCGCGCGTGCTCCGTGACGCGCAGGTGCTGCCCATCTGGGAAGGCACCACCAACATTCTCGTGCTCGATGCCTTCCGCGCGCTGCGCAAAGAGGGCGGCCACGAGGTGCTCTTCGCCGAGGTCGAGAAGTTCGCGGCTGAAGCGCCGGCCGACGTGCAGTCGCGCGTGTCGGCGTTGCTCGACGAGGCGAAGCACGCGCTGGTCGAGCTCAGTCAGGACCCGAAGGCCGAGCACGCGTTTCGCGATTGGACCGATCGCGCGGCGTTGCTGTGGGCCGTCACCACGGCGTGCGCGAAGTCGCTCGGCAATGGCTCCGACACCGATGTTCGTGCGGCGCGCCGGGTGCTCGCACGCCACGCCCCGGTCGGCCTGTTGCGCAAAGACCGCGCGACCGTGGACGACGTTCGTGCGGTGGCCTTCCGCTGATTGGCGCACACCTGCGCGGGGTTCTGTGCGACCCCGCCAAGCAGCGTCTTTCATTCGTGAAATTGCAGCTGCAAGGTTGAAAGACGAGCGTCGACGTAACGGGGTGATCTCCCTCACGTCTGGCTGGGCATCAGGTTTGCTCCAGGCCGCGTCATGCTCGACCAGTTCCAGGTTCGCGACTTGCCGCTGTTCGATGTGGTGCTTGCCCTCGAGACGGCGACCCTCAAAGACGTCGTTGCCGCGCTCGAGCCGTCTACCTGCAGGGCGGTGCTGATCGTCGACCCCATCGGAGGTCTCCGCGGCCTCGTGATGCGTGACGCCGTGCTGAAGCACGCCCAGCGCCTGTCCGACATGCGCGTCGGCATGCTGCCTACGCTCGGGGTCGTCGAGCTGAAGCCCGAGGCCGTGCTGCAAGACGCGGCGCGGGTCGTCTCGACCGCCGGAGTCGGCGCGCTCGTCTGCCGTCGCTCGGAGCACGAAGACCTGAAGGTCATGTTGCGCGACGAGATGCTGAACCTGACCGACTGGGCGCCGCTGGTGGACTCGCGAACGCAGCGCCTCGCCTCGGAGGCGGCCGCCGCGA
>JAACJQ010000212.1 GCA_016879935.1 Archangiaceae bacterium
CCCGAACCCGACTCTCGCGAACACGAGACCGCCCACCATCGGAGTGCTTGACCTCGTTCTCGCCGCCGGCCCCGGAGTCTTCGCCCCGCGCGAACACGACTCCGACCACCATCGGAGTGGTTGAACTCGTTCTCGCAGCCGGCCGCGGAGTCTTCGGCCGCGCGAACACGACTCCGACCACCATCGGAGTGATTGAACTCGTTCTCGCAGCCGGCCGCGGGTTCTTCGGGCCGCGCGAGCACGACTCCGACCCCCATCGGAGTGGTTGAACTCGTTCGCGCCGCCCGCGGCGGACTCGGTCTCGCGCGAACACGACTCCGACCACCTTCCGGGTGGTTGAACTCGTTCTCGCTGCCGAACCCGACTCGCGCGAGCACGACTCCGACCATCGGAGTGGTTGAACTCGTTCTCGCCGTCCGTTCAGCGCAGCGTGAAGACCACCATGCGCGCCGCCGACGTGAACAGCAGCACCACGTGCGTCTCGGTCGCTCCGCTCGCCGACCGCCCATCGAGCCGGAGCGCACGGAAGCTGTTCTGGAACATCGCGCGCTGGGCCGCAGGCACCATCGAGCGCGCCGCCCAGCCATCGAGCAGCGTGTTCACCTGACCCGCGGTGAGCGTCGCGCCGGGCGTCGCCGTGGTTCCGGTCTGATCGAGCCACGCCCGCGCAGCGAGCTCAGGCGTCACGTTGCGCGTGTCGTGAAGTCCGAACACCGAGTACGCCACCGTCTTGCCCGCAGGCAGCTGCAGCGCCGCGAGCGCCGTGTTGAGCGGCGTGAGGTCGTCGGGCGACGGGAACAGCGACGGAATCTGATTCGGCAGACCGCACGCGCGAACCTCGCGATAGGTGCCGCAGTCACCGAAGTCGGTCGCTCCGACCGCGGTCGCGTTCAAGCACGTGCGTACGGCAGTCGGGCACGTCGCCGACGGCCACACCTGGTACGGGTCGTCGAGCGTCAACGCGAGCGCCTTCACCGTCACGCCGAGCACCGCGCGCTTCGTGCGCACCTGCCCCGTCGTCGATGCTCCCGTGAAGTCCACCGTGCTCGCGTTCACCCCCGGCACGTCGAGCGCGATGGAGAGGTTGTCATACGAAAAGTCGACGTCGTATTCGCCGAGACCGCTCGTGCGCAGTGCGACGTTGATGACGGCGCCATCGGTCGTCGTCGCAGCCGAGAGCGTTCCCGAGGCAGCGCGCGCCCGGCCGCGGTAGGTGAGCCCGCCACGCGCGTAAACGGGATTCAACTCGGGCAGCACCGTGATGCGCGTCGAGCCCTTGCTCGAGAGAAAGCGAGGCTGCAGATCGACTCCGGCCGTCACCGACTTCGTCGAGCCCGCCGGCGTCAGCTTCACCAGCAACTTCAACCCCGAGAGAATGCTGTTGAGCTCGGAGCCATCGGCGAGCGCCACCTCGAACGTGCGCGCTCCCGTGAGCCGCGCTTCACCGAACGCGTCGTCAGGCACGAACGAGAACGCCTCGGAGAGATCGCGGCTGGCCGTGCCCTCCATGACCCACTTCTTCTGGTTGTTCTCGACCCGCGACACGAGCACCGGCTTGAACGTCACCGTCAAACCGCCACCAGTCGCGCGAACCAGCTTCGTCAGCTCAGCGTCGGTCTGCGCTTCGACATCGTCGGAGCTCTCGTCATCGACCATCGAGAGCGGGCCACCACACGCACACAGAAACGCGGCGAAAACGACCATCGAAGAGCGAAGCATGGGGCCCGCTCTAGCGTGTGGGACAGAGACACACAACCCACCCACAGACGTTAGCCAAGTCGTTGTTATCAGTGAGTTCGAGGCCCTTGACCCTGGCTCCCAGCCTGGGTGACGGTGCGCTCCGTGCGTTCACCCGGTCAGCTCCTGCTGCTCAACGCACTGCTCTTCTCGTTCAGCGGGTGTGGCTGTGGCGGAGGCGGAAGCGGCAACCCGCTCTCGCCCGACGGAGGCACCCCCGTCACCGGCATTCCGAACGTGCCCTGGTACTGCTTCGTCATTTCGTGCAGCGACGCGGGCGTGACGACCCCGCGCTGCAGTCCGCGCAACTGCTCGGGCTGCTGCGACCTCGCCGGAGTCTGTCAGGGCGGCAACTCGCCGGGCGCGTGTGGGCTCGGGGGCGTGGCGTGCAACACCTGCCCAGACTTCACCTGCGAGTTCGGGCGCTGTGTCGCGATTCGGTGTGGGCCGGGGACCTGTCGAGGGTGCTGCATCGGCGAGACGTGCGTCGTTGGAGGCAGCGCCTCGAACTGCGGGCTCGACGGCGTTTCGTGTCGAACGTGCGCACTGGGGAGCAGCTGCGTCGACGGCTTGTGCCAGACCGTCTGCAACTCCAACAACTGCGCCGGGTGTTGTGACGAGCAGGGAAACTGCCGGCCCGGGAACACGCAGTCGAACTGCGGCACCAGCGGCAACGCCTGCGTGACGTGTTCGGGAACAGCGCGCTGTGACGGCCTGCGCTGCGTGGCGCCGACGACCTGTGGCACGTGTGGAACCGGCCAATGTTGTCTCCCTGCCGTTCCGCAGGGGACGTGCGTCGACGTGAGCACGACCCACTGCGCCCGGAATGGTGCCCCCTCGAACGAAGAGTGCCGCGTGTGCTCCGGGCCCGAGCGGTGTGGAGGTGGCTCCGAGAAGGGCTTCTGCGTGCGCCCCGGCAACCGGCCGCTCGGCGCGAGCTGCGCCTGGGACGGAGACTGCGCCGCGGGCACGTCGGGCCGCCCCACCTGCCTCACCGGCCTCGCGTGGGGCACGGGCTACTGCAGCGACGAATGCACCACCACGACGTGCCCGGCGCCTGATGTCTGCACCACCGTGCAGTCACTGAGCGTCTGTCTGAAAGGGTGCTCCACCGCGGGCGCGACCTGCACGAACCCAGACACCATCTGCGAGGTACTCGATGGCGGTGCCCTGGGCTGCGTGCCGAAGTGCACCGCGTCGACCGCGAACGTGCAGTGCGCGAGCGCGCGATGTCACGCCGACGGCAGGTGTTGCGGCTTCTCTGGCAACCCTTGCTGCGACACCGGTTCTCCGTGCAGCGGCCCGAGCCGTGATGGCGGCGTGTCGGCGTGTCGACTCGACGGAACCTGTTCTTGAGGCAGAGGCGCGAGCTGCTCGACACGCTCGTCCGTCAACCTCAGGCGGGGCGATGCCTCTGAGTCCCGCGCGACGCGGCAGACTGAACGCTCCGCTTCGAGTGTGAGGCGACCCCGTCGCGCTGGCCGCGGGAGCGACTCCTCTCGATTCCGAGCTTCGTCATGCTTCGTCGCACCAGTGCCGAAATCGCCGGACCGTTGCTGTCGCCCTCGAGGCCATCGCCCACTGGGAAGTGGTGACGCCGTGATGGGCACCGCGCTGCTGTTGGTGTGTTCCGCTGGAGCGGCCCCGACGCCAGGCAGACCCCGATGGTGGCGTGCCCACGTCGGTCACTGGCCGTGTGCTGGACGAGACGGGCGCGGGCGTGCGTACAGGACTGTGCGGCGCCACCTGCTTCGCGAGAGGCGCGTTCGCGTGGTGACGCGATTCGCAGGATCCGGCCTCGCCGGATCCGCTGTCGAGAACCTGAATCAGCGCCGACGGAGGCTACCGACGACGCAGAATCCGAGGCGCGAGGCTCAGCGACGACGCCGACGCAGCAGCCCAACCGCGAGGAGCAGCAACGGAGAGAGCTCTGCCGACGAGCAGCCAAGGCAGCTCGACGTCGCCGGCTTCGCCACGCACATGCCCGCGTTGCACGTCTGCGTGTTCGCGCACACCTTGCACTCGGTGCCGCTGACGCCGCAGCGCTCGCTCGAGGGGAACGAGACGCAGATGCCGCTCGCGCAGCAGCCCATGCAGTTCGAGGGGCCACACGTGATGGCAACTCCAGCGCCCGAGCCACCGCCCGTACCTGACGTGCCGCCACCCGTACCTGACGTTCCGCCGCCCGTACCTGACGTTCCGCCGCCCGTGCCTGACGCTCCGCCGCCCGTGCCTGACGTTCCGCCGCCCGTGCCCGACGTTCCGCCACCCGTGCCTGACGTGCCGCCGCCCGTGCCTGACGTGCCGCCGCCCGTGCCTGACGTTCCACCGCCCGTGCCCGACGTTCCGCCGCCCGTGCCCGACGTTCCGCCGCCCGCAGGCCCGCCACCGGCGCTTCCACCACCTGCGCCACCCGGCACGCACACGTTCACGCCGCCCACGCTCGAACACGTGAAGCCCGTTCCACACGGCACGGGAGCGGTCGGCGTGCACGGCGTTCGACACGTACCTGACGTGCACCGAAGCCCCGTACGGCAGATGCGAATCGGCACCGAGAACGAACACGCCTGCCCTTCATCAGCCGTCTCCGACGGGCCGCAGACGCACACACCGCCGCCACCCGAGACCGCCGCACACGCGGGGCACGTGCCGGGGTTCGTCGGGTTGCACGGCGAGCGACACGCACCGGCGATGCACGACAAGCCCGACTGACACGGCACCGTCGCGCTGCACGTCTGACACAGGCTCGCGCCCGACGACGGCACGCAGACGCGCTCCGTCGTGCCCGACAGCGCCGTGCACGATTGGCCCGAGGTACAGGTCGTCGCGGTGCAGCCCGCGCACTCGCCGAGGCCGTTGCAGCAGCTGCGGCAGAACGCGAGGTTCGGGTCGGTCGCGTCGGTGATGCACTGGCCGCACATGTTGCAGACGCCCGAGACTTCGCAGCGGTCTCCGACGTTGCCGGTGGGGTTGCAGCCGCCGCCCACACACTCGTAGCCGGGCGCGCAGTCGGCCGCCGCCGTCGCCACCGTGCACTGGTTCGTGCAGCTCGTGGTGGGAATGCAGTAGGACGAGGTGCCGATGGTGGTGCAGTTGTAGCCAGCACCGCACGAGCCCGCGACCGAGGGGTTGCACGTCGTCGAGCACCAGTTGTTGCCCGACCCGTTGGTGAGGCACTGCCCCGTCACACAGTCAGCGCCCGTCGTGCAGAAGCGGCAGAGGTCAGACACGCCGACCTGCGGCAGACACGCGAAGCCGGCCGTCGAGGCCTGACACGAGAACCCGGCTGGGCAGGTCGCGCCCGCGGCCGTGCAGTCCTGCGTACAGATGAGGTTCGTCGAGCCCGACGCGCCCTCACACACGCGGCCGCCGCCACACTGGGTGGCGCTGGTGCAGGTCGCGCCCTGCCCGCCCGACGCTCCCGGGTACATCGTGCACAGGTCGCTCACGTCGGGCGCCAGCAGCGCGCGCTTCACCACGCCGTTGCCCACCGACGGGTTCATCACCGCGTTGCCCGAGTTCGTGTGGTCCATGCCGACGAAGTGGCCGGCCTCGTGCGTGACGACGCTCTCGTAGTCGATGGCCGTCTGCCGCCCGTCGTTGGCCCAGATGGAGTTGTTGTTCAGCTCCATGTCGGCGTCGGTCAGCTCGCCGGGGAAGAAGGACGTGGTGGTGAGGCCCAGCGTGCCGCTGCCGTGCCGCCAGAAGTTGCCGCCCAGCCAGATGACGTTGTTGTTGCCGTCGCTGCCGTCGATGGCGGTGGTGCCCGTCGGTGACGCGTAGGTGCCCTGGAACTCGAAGTTCATCGAGGTCGTGCAGGTGAGCGCGGTGTTCGACACCGACCACTTCTGAAACGCCGCCTGCATGCCGGTGAGCACGACCGAGTACGAGACCTGCTGCGAGCCGTTGATGACCATCGCGCTCGTGCCGGTGCCCGTGGAGGTGGTGCGGTTCCACACGGCCGACGCGAAGCGCACCTCGGGGTAACACTTGCCGGTGAGGCACGACATGTTCGTCGTCGTCTGGTTGGTGGCCCGCACACGACACGACGTGGTGCAGGTGTCGAGCGACCACCGATTCGAACCCGGCGTCGCGAGCGCGGGAACCGCCAACGAGAGCAGCGCGACTGCGAGCAGGCGGTTCATCGCGCACCGCCCTTCTTCACGGCGAGGCGAACGCGGTCGAGGAAGGCGTCGGCCACGCCCAGGGTCTCACGCTCGTCGACGGGGCGAATGACGCCCTTCTGGCCCGGCACCGCGAACGAGAGCCCCGAGAGGTCTCGCAGCGCCACCGTCTGGCCACCCTTCTGCACGAGCGACACCTTCGCGGCGCTCATGGAGTACGGCACGAACGCGTCTGGCACGTCGACCGCCGGCTCGAGGAAGAGCACCACGTCTTCGCCGGGCGTGAAGGTCGCGACCCCCGACACGCGCTGCGAGAACGTTCCCACCGTGCCGCCCGGCTGCTTCACCAGCACCGTCGTGCGCGGCGTGCCCTTGAGCACCTCCCGCACGACGATCTCCGACGTCGTCCAGATACCGTGATGGCCTTCGTCCCACTGGGTGTCGACGCGGTGCACGGTGCCGCGCACGACGAGGGGCGACTTCGCGGTCAACTCCTCCATCGACAACGAGAGCACCACGGTCGCGAGCGCAGACAGCGGCGCGAAGAGCGCCAGCGCGAACAAGAGACGACGTTGCATCGAAGACTCCATGCGTTCCCGAGGGAGACGGGCCTCTCTTCGGCCAGAGAGGGAGCCTGCTGTGTAGCCAGAGCGAGGCACCTTGCCAACCCACGCCAGCGGGAACGATTGCCCCGCGGCCGCGTCGAGGTCACAAGGGCTCCCATGACACCGCGGTACTTCGTCACTGGCACCGACACGGGCGTGGGCAAGACGCAGGTGAGCGCAGCGCTGCTGCGCCTGATGGTGAAGCGCGGGCACCGGCCCTTCGCGTTCAAACCCTTCGAGAGCGGAATGGCGTCGCTCGACGCGCCGGGCGACGGCCTCGCGCTGCAGCAGGCGGGTGGAGCGTGGCAGCCGCTCGAGACGGTGAGCCTGTTTCGCTTCAAGGCACCGCTGGCGCCCGCGATGGCGGCGAAGCGGGAGCGGCGAGCGACCTCGTGGCGCGCAGTGCGCTCGACGTTCCAGTCGTTCGGTGACGGCGCCGGCGTGGTGGAAGGCGCGGGCGGGTTGCGTGTGCCGTTGGATTCGCGCCACGACGTCATCGACGCCATCGAGGCGCTGAAGCTGCCCGTGGTGGTGGTGGCCCGCTCGGCGCTCGGCACCATCAACCACACGACGTTGACGCTCGAGGCCCTGGCGGCACGAAGGCTCCGCGTCGCGGCGGTGGTGATGGTCTCGTCGCAGCCCACCGTCGACCCTTCGGTGGCGCTCAACAAGGCCGAGCTCGAGGCACGGTTTCCACGCGTTCGGTTTCTGGGGCCGGTGCCGTTCCTCGAGGCGGCGCTGCTGCGGGCGCGGGCGTTCGAGCGCGCACTCTCGACGCTCGTCTGACGAACGAATCGCCGCGAGAAGACTCGTCTCGGGCGCGTCAGGGTCATGACGATCGTTCGAGCGCATGCCCTCGCAGATCGTGGTCGCTAGCCTTCTTCGATGCGTGTGCTGGTGGCTGACGACTCCGAGACTCAACGAGCCCAACTGACGGGGCTGCTTCGCCGGGCAGGCCACGAGGTCATCGCGGTGGGCGATGGTTCGCAGGCGTTGACGGCGTTGCTCGACGTGAACGGGCCGCACCTCGCGCTGCTCGACTGGGAGATGCCCGGGCTCGATGGCATCGACGTCTGCCGCCGCGTGCGGGAGGCGCCGCTCGGCATTCGGCCACACCTCGTGCTGCTGACCGCGAGAACCGAGAAGCAGGACGCGATCGACGGCCTGAAGGCGGGGGCCGACGACTTCCTCTCGAAGCCGCCCGCGCCCGCCGAGCTGATGGCGCGGCTCAAGGTAGGCCAGCGCAACGTCGAGGTTCAGCTCGAGCTCGAGGTGCGAACGAAGGCGCTCGAGGCGGCGCTCGCGAGGCTCGACGCGGTGAACGTGGTGGCGTCGCGCATCGGCCTGCCCGAGGCCCAGCCGGTCGCGACCGCGGAGCAGCTGCTCGAGCAGGCGCTGACCGAGGTGACGAAGGCGGTGACGGTGAAGGTGAGCGGCGAGGTGACGCGCGCGCTGGGCTCGCTGGTGCTGCCGTCGGAGGGCCGGTGGCTCGACGTGATGCTCGAGGTGACGGGCAGCATCGAGCGGTCGGTGGCGAACGCGTCGAGTGGCCGCGAGCTGGTCGGCGATCTGCTGACGATGATGCTGCAGCGTGCGCACGCGGCCTTCGATCAGCGGAAGGAGCGGTCGCTCGTTCCTTTTCCCGGGCGGGTCGTGACCGGCGCGATGGCAGAAGGCGCGCGGATCAGCGCCGGGCCATGGACCATGTCGGTGGCGAGTCAGTCACTGCAGCGAGCGTCGACGACGTTCTCGCAGCTGGCGCCGAACGTGGTGTTGCTCTCGGCGTTGCGGCCAGCGTCGATGGCGGTCGAGGTGTTGCGCGCGGGCACCTTGCTCAAACCGTCTCACCTGGAGCGCACGAAGGGGTTCTTCAAGGGCTCCGATGCGGCGAGCGAGGTCGAGGTGGCGACGCCGTCAGCACTGGCGCTCGCGACGCACGGCTGAGGCAGCGCCCGGCGCACCAGTCGCCGGATGACCGAAGAAGAACGAACCCGCACGCCGCTCAAGAGGCTCGGAGTGAGCGCGGGATGGTGATGGAGCCTGAAGCCTCGATTGTGCGCGGGTCGCGAGGAATCGCCCCGCGTGCGAGGCCGATGGCCAGTGCCGTCGGGTGCCCACCGTCCGACCCGCTCACAGTCGGCGCTTTGCAGCCCGCGTCCGAGGTCGACGGTCGCTGCCCTCGTGGCCCTCGGATGGTTAGATAGTCTATCTAACCATCTCCACCTTGAATCGGGCCACCACCGGAGCGTCCCGAGACCATTCCTCCGGGAACTGCTCCCACTCGAGGCTTCGGAGCACTGGCCGCTACCCGCGCTCCCTTGCTGCAGGTCGTTCGCAGTGACGAGCCGACCCGCTACGGGCACCCGACGTACGCGAAGTACAGCTCGGTGTTCGTCGCGCCGTTTCGATCGTCTCGCCAGCAGAACGCGAACGTGGTGCCGTTCCACAACGCCGTCGTGAACGTCGCCGAGCCATTGCCGCTCGACAGCTTCAGGTCGTTGCCGTTCTTCACGCCGGTGCCCGAGAGCTGCATGAAATAGATGGCCGGCTTGCCCGCGGTGAGGCGCTCGTCCTGCCACGACACGCCGTACTCGAAGCCGTTCCAGTCGATGCTCGGGTAGCCGGAGAAACCAGCAGCGCTGGTGAGCCGCACTTCGCCACCCAGCTTCGCGCCCATCGCGTCGAGCCGTTGGAAGTAGACCTCGGCGTTTCCGTCGCGCGTGTCGTGCCACACGATGGCCCACTCGCGCCGGTCGTTGTTCCACGCGAGGTCGGGCCAGGCCGAATCGGCGCCGTTGCTCGTGATGCGCACTTCGTTGCCCGCAGGCCGGCCATCGACCTCGAGGCGGCGGAAGTAGATCTCCCGGTTGCCATCACGCCAATCGGTCCACGCGAGGCCGAAGCCCTGGCCGCTGTACTTGAGAATCGGGTAGCTCTGCCGCGCGGGGTCGGTCGTCACGCGCACCTCGCCGCCGAGCCGCGTGCCGTTGGTGTCGAAGCGCATGAAGTAGAGGTCTTGTTTGTTCGCTCCGGCGCGCTCGTCTTCCCACGCCATCGCGTACTCCTGGCCGGTCCACACGACGTCGGGCCAGTCGGAGTCGAGCGGGGCGTTCGTCAGCCGCACCGGAGAGCCCAGCGGCTGGCCCGTCGTCGAGATGGAGCGGAAGTAGAGCTCGAGGTTGTCGGTCGAGTCGTCGGAGTACACGAGGCCCCAGCGCTGCCCGTTGAACGCCATCGCGGGGTGCGACGAGACGCCGGGCGTGTTGCTCACGCGAACGTCTCCGCCCTGCCGCCGGCCCTGCTTGTCGAGCGCCGCGAAGTAGATGTCGCCCTTCATCGCGCTGCCGTCGCGCGCGTCCTGCCACACGAGGCCGAAGCCGTTCGTCGATGACGCGATGTAGACGAAGTCGCTCGTCGCGGGGTCGTTGGTGAGGCGCAGGTCGCCCGACGCGTTCGTGAGCAGCCCTTCGTCGACGGTGCCGTCACAGTCGTCGTCTTTGCCGTTGCAGAGTTCGGTCGTCGGAGTTCCCGGCATGCACGCCTGCTGCTGACCTGCCATGCACGTCGACGCGACCACCGCGCACTCACCAACGCCACACATCGCCGGCATCAGGTTCTCGTCGGTCGCGCCGTTGCAGTCGTCGTCTTTGCCATTGCAGGTCTCGGCCGTCGGAGCCCCCGGCGTGCACGTCTGCGGCGTGCCTTCGAGACAGCTGCCGACCGAGCGTTTGCACGCACCGATGCCGCACTCGAGCATCGGCTGCTCTTCGTCGATGGCGCCGTCACAGTCGTCGTCGCGGCCGTTGCAGATCTCGACCGAGACGACGCACTCGGGCGGCAGGCCCGCGTCGTCTTCACGCACGACCTGAATCTTCGGGCCCGCGCAGGTGCAACCGATGAGCGACGACAGGAGCAGGAAACCGGCTACTCGCATGCGGCGTGCTGTCGCACAGATCGCGAGGTGAAGTCACTCCACGGTCCCGTCACAATTCTCGCGTGGTGAGAACAGGTGTGAACACTCGTTGCTGCGCCAGCGGAACTTGAGGTCTGCTCGCCCCATGTCCCTCTTCGAGGCCATCGAGACCGAGAACCTGGCAGCCATCGAGCGAGCGCTGGCCGAGACGAAAGACGTGAACGAGCTCGGGCCGGGCAAGACGACGCCGCTCATCGAGGCTGCCCGCCGGGGCCTGACCCACGCGGTGAAGCTGTTGCTCGCGAAGGGCGCCGAGCCGACGTGGCGCGACGACGAGCAGGAGACCGCGATTCTCAAAGCCGGCGCGAACGGGCATCCCGAGGTGGTGGCGCTGCTCGCGGCCGGTTCGAGTGAAGACGATCGCGACCTCGCGAAGAGTTTCTTGCAGGCGTTCGGAGCGTCACACGCGCCCGAGTATCAGTACGACCCGTCACGGCTGCACAAGAAGGCCGTCGAGGTGGCGGCGCGCGCCGCGAACTTCATCGGTCACGACGACCCGATGAAGCGGCTCGAGCGCAACGACCGCGCGCAGGATCTGAAGAAGAAGAAGTGAGCCCGTTGATCAACTGGTGGCACCCGACTCCTGAAGTCGCGACCACGACAGACATCTTCGCTGATCATCCGCTCGCGCGTGCAGCCGCTGAGCAGTTGATGGCGCGTCTGCGCACCGGGTTCATCACCGACGGCTACGGCGTCGAGCTGCTGCACAAACCCTCGGGCGGGAAGATGTTCGGCGTGCTCGTCGTCCGCGCTCCCGATGGAGCGGTCGGCGTGCTGCACGGCTTCTCGGGCCAGCTCGGCTGGGACTGGGAGGTGCCTGGCTTCGTGCCTCCCCTCTTCGATCTCCCTGCGCGCTTGAAAGCAGAGGCCGCGTCGGATGCAGCGGTGCACGCACTCACCGCCGAACTCGAAGCACTGGCGAAGTCCCCCGACTGGGCCGACGCGAAGCGTGCGCTCGAAGCGTTCGACGCGCGCGTCGCTCGAGAGAAGGTGGAGCTCCAACTCGAGCTGAAAGAACGTCAGCTCCGCCGCAACACTGCTCGCTCCGAGGGAGCCGACGCCCGTGCCCTCGACCTCGAGAGCCGCGCCGACACGAAACTCGGCCGCGAACGAAACGCCGCGTGGAAAGAGGAGCGAGTTGCGCTGGTCGCGCAGGTCGACGACTTCGATCGCCAACACGCCACGCTCACCGCCTCGCGCGCCCAGGCTTCACGTGACGCCATGACGGCCATCTTCGACACCTATCGCCTGCGCAACCGGGCCGGCGTCGAACGGAGTCTGCGCGCGCTCTTCGGCGGAGCCGCACCTCCCTGGGGAACCGCCGACTGCGCGGGGCCCAAGCTCATCGGTCACGCGCTCTCGGTTGGCCTCGAGCCCATCGCCCTCGCCGAGTTCTGGTGGGGCCCGCCTCCGCCTGCCGGTGGCCGCGTCGAAGGCGCTTTCTACCCACCATGCGTCGAGCGCTGCGGTGTGGTGCTGCCGTTTCTTCTGGCGACGAGGTGACTCAAGCCGCGACGCGAAGGTGCGCGCGCCTCTTCTCGCCGCCGAGCTTCTTCTTCACCTCCCACGCCTCTTTGAGCCCGTCCCACGCGCGGCCGAGCAACGACTTCTGCTGCGACGCCGGCGCCGTCTCGTTCGACGGCCCGCGCGCCGAGTACTCGTACTGCTTGCGCGTGCCCATCACGTGGTCGAACCAGGGGTGCGTCACGCACCAGTTCGCGTTCTGGTCTTTCCCCATGTGGTGGTCGTAGTGCCACGGCAGGTTCTCGCGCGCCCAGTTCGGGTCGAGGTGCGAGCGTTTGTGAATCACGTAGTAGCGGTACATGCGGTACCAGATGGTGCCCGTGAAGAACGGCACGACCGGGAACATCGGCGCCATCACCACCGCACCGAGCGCGAGCGCCAACGCCTCTTTGCCCTGCGGCGACCACGTCAGCACGCTGCGCACGTACTGCGCGTCGACCATGTCGTTCTTCCGCGACTCGCGGTGGTGCTCGTGCCAGTGAAAGGACCAGAAGCTCTTCTTGTTCTTGCCCAGGCCATGCAGCCAGTACTTGTGAATCAACCACTCGCCCGCGTTCGACGCTGCCAACCCGATGGGAATGCCGAGCATGCTGAGCTCCTCGAGAACTGTTCCGGCCTGATGGAGATGGAATCATGACCAAACGGTCACGACAAAACAAGCCCGCCCCGAAGAAAAAGGTCATGCCGCGCCCCGGCCCCGAGGGCGGCGTGCGCGACACGAACCGCAAGGAGAAGGCAGCGGCCATCAAAGAAGCGGCGTTGCACCTGTTCCTCGAGCGCGGCATCGACGCCGTCAGCGTCGACGACATCATGAAGCGCGCCGGCATGGCGAAGGGCGGCTTCTATCGGTACTTCGAGACGCAGACGGCGCTCGTCTCCGAAGTCATCGAGCCCGCGCGCGCGCTGATGACGAAGGCGCTCGAAGACTGCAGCGTCGACCTCGAGACCGCCGCTACCCGTGACGCGCAGTTCGCCGCCTATCGAAAAGTCGGAGACGTCGTCGCCACGCTGCTCATGGTGCACCCGGGCGAGGTGCGGCTGTACCTCCAGGAGTGCCGTGCTCCGGCGAACGGCCCGCGAGTGCCCATCGTCGAGCTCTCGAAGACCGTCTCGAAGTGGGCCATCAGCATCACCGCGCAGGCGCAGGCGCACCGCATTCTGAAGCCGATTCCCGTGCCCGTGAGCGCGCTCACCGTCGTCGGCGCTTCGGAGCGGCTGCTGCTCGCCGTGCTGCAGGAGGAAGACATCGGAAACCCGCTCGAGGTGCCCGAGGCCCTGGCCACGCTCATCCTCGATGGGCTCAAGGCCTGACGAGGCGCTCCGCCATTCGAGCAGGGTTCGGGCGGGGGGCCCGCTGCGGCGGTAGTGTTGACGCACGATCGTGAAGGGACGCAACGACACGCTGACGCTGGCAGGGTTCGTCATCAGCCTCGGGCTGCATGCCGCTGCGTTCGTCGCGGTCTCGCGCATGCCCGACCGCCAGCTCCGTGACTCGTCGCCGCGCATGACGATGGTCGAGGTCGAGTTCCCGCCGACGCCGCCGCCCGTCGAGGAGCCGCAAAAACCGCCCGAGCCGCCGAAGCCCGTCGACAAACCGGTGAAGAAGAACGTGCCCGCGGTGAAGCAAGCGGCGCCCACCCCCGAGACGCCGGTGGAGCCGCTCCAGAGCGATCGCCCACAGCAGGACGTGCCCACCGAGCCACTTCGCCCGCCAACCATCGCGCGGCCCTCGCTGATTCCCGGTGGCTCGTTCGCGCTCGCGCTCGACGCCGGGGTCTTCGCCGAGAGCGATGAACCAAGAGGCCTGCACGCACCCGAGATCTCGAAAGACCTCGTCGGCGACCTCACGCGCGAGACCATCGGCCGCGGCAAGGTCGATCGCGGGCTGGTGCACCCGTATTACGTGCAGCTCGGCAAGGCGCTCATCAAGAACTGGGACGCCGACCGCGCCGTCTCGAAGAAGGGCCTCGCGGGCTACGGCGAACAGTTCGTGCAGAACACGAAGGTCTTCAACGAAATCTGGCTCGACAAGGCGGCGCAGTTCGGAGCCACCGGCGCTCCCATCGACGCGCCCGTCTCGAACGACAACGCGAGCCGCCGCACTGCGACCGTGACGAACAACATTCAGGGCATCGGCGGCGTCGACCTCGAGGCGCGCAAAGAGGTGTCGCGGCAGATGCGCGAACAGTTCAAGGCGACGCGCCGCGCGACGATTCGGGTGACGCAGAACCTCGAGGGCAAGCTGCTCAAGGTCGAGCTCGTCTCGCCCAGCAACGACGCTTCGGTCGATCGCGAAGCACTCGCCGACGTGAAGGCTGCGGCCGAGAAGCTGCCACCACCGCCCGAAGAGGTACTGCAGGGCAAGAAGGAGCTGGTGAGCCTCTGGGCCTTCGAGCTCGTCGTCTCCATCAGCCCGCCGATTCCCACCTTCACCTTCGAGTTCGACGAAGCGCTCGGCTTCATCGATGCGCGCTTGCCCCTCGACCGCCGCATCTACAAGAAGGTGCGCCTCGTCTCCGTCGACTGAGACACCCTCGCCATGGCCGACAAACGCCGCTTCGACCTGCTCGCTGATCTGCTCGTCTCACGCTTCCCCGAGACGAAGCGCGTGTTCGACGTGGCCGGCGGCATGGGCAAGCTGAACGAAGCCCTCGTCGCGCGCGGCCGCAGCTGCCTCACCTTCGACCGCCGGCACAAACACCTGCCCGTCGAGTACGCGCTGCGTGACTTCACGCTCGACGAGCCGTGCACCGCCGACCTCGTCGTGGGCCTGCACGCCGACGGAGCGACCCGCGTCATCATCGAGTACGCCGCGAAACACTCGGTGCCGTTCGCCGTCGTGCCCTGCTGCTCCGACAACTCCATGCCGTACAAACCGTGGATGCGGCACCTCGCCGAGCTGGGCACGTCATTGGGGCTCACCGTCGAGGAGGTGGAGCTGCCGATGGAGGGCCGCTCGCGCGTGCTCCTCGGCCGTCGAGGCACTTGACCCCGGTCAACGTCATGAGAGGGTCCGCTGCCATCATGAACAAGCTCCTCGCGACGTTGGCTCTGACGGTGGTCTTCGCAGCATGCGGCCCGATGGACATGGGCACGCCTGACGCTGGCAAAGCGGGCGGCTCGGCTGGCGGTGGACTCAGTGGCACGGGCGGCGGCTCGGCGTCGGCCGGCGGTTCGGCGTCGGCTGGCGGCTCGGCGTCGGCTGGCGGCTCGGCGTCGGCTGGCGGCTCGGCGTCGGCGGGCGGCTCGGCATCGGCGGGCGGCTCGGCTGCGGGTGGCTCCGCTGGAGGTTCGGCTGCGGTCAGCTTCACGACGCAGGTGGGCCCCATCTTCGTGGCGCGCTGCGGAGGCTGCCATGGGCTCGCCGATGTGCCGGCTGCGAACATGTTCGTGCGTGGCAACGCCTCTCGCCCGTCGTGCGTGGCCCAGGGCGCGCGCATCAGCGCGGGCAACGCCGCCAACAGCCTCATCGTGAAGAAGATCACCGGCACCCAGACGTGTGGCTCGCAGATGCCGTTCGGCTGCACGCCCGGCGTCGACTGCGTTCCCCAGAACCAGATCGATCTGATCCGCGAGTGGATCAACGCGGGCGCGCCGGCCAACTGAGAACCCTGCCGGGCCACGCGTGTCTCTGAAGCACCGTGAGCTTCGTGCACGACGTGTCAGCGCAGGACTTCGAGGGAGCGGTGCTGGCGAAGAGCCACACCGTGCCCGTGGTCGTCGACTTCTGGGCCGAGTGGTGCGCGCCCTGCCGAATGCTCGGGCCGACGCTTGAGCGCGAGGTGAACGCGCTGGCCGGCGCGGTCGAGCTGGCGAAGGTCGACGTCGATCAGGCCCAGCAGCTCGCGGCCAGCTTTGAGGTGCAGGGCATTCCCGCGGTGAAGGCGTTCCGTGCTGGCGAAGTCGTCGCGGAGTTCACGGGCGCCCGCGACGCGGCCTTCGTTCGCCGCTGGCTGGCGGCGCTCGCGCCCTCGCAGCAGCAGCTCGCGCTCGAGCAGGCGAGCTCGGTCGAAGCCCTCTCGCAGCTCGTCGATGACGCCGAGGTCGGGCTGGCCGCCAGGGTGCGCCTGGCCGCGCTCCACCTTCAGCAGGGTCACCCCGAGCGGGTCGCGCCGCTCCTCGAGCGCGTACCCACGAATCACGCCCTGCACGAGCCTGCTGAGGTGCTGCGCCGCCAGAGCGCTCTGGCCCTCGCCGCGCAGGCGCTGGGAGATGAGGCGACGCTTCGCGCCCGGCTCGCCGCGAACCCTGCCGATGACGAAGCGGGCTACGCCTTGGGCTGCCTGTGCGCGGCACGAGGCGACGATGAGCAGGCGCTCGCGCTGCTGCTCGAGGTCGTGAGCCATCGAAAAACCAGAAGGGACGATGCGCGCAAAGCGATGCTCACCGTCTTCGAGCGGCGCGGCAGCGGCGATTCGGTCACACAGACGTTCCGGCGGCGGCTGATGATGTTGCTCTGAGCGGCCTGCGTCACGCCCGCGTTCCGTCGTGGGAATCGCTGGCGATCGGGCCCGCCTTTGACGATAGGGTCAGGGTTTCGATGCGCCCGGTCGTCGTCTTCGTCGCCAGCCTCTTCGTACCGGCGCTCGCCTTCGGGGCCATCTACGAGTCCGTCGTCGACGCCGATGACGAAGAAGAGATCTTCGCGATGTACCAGCGCGGAGACATCTCGCTCGACACCGCCGACACCCTGCTCGAGCTGCTGCGCGAAGGCGTCGACCTGAACTCGGCTCCGCGCGAGAAGCTCTACGACCTGCCGGGCCTCACGTACGCCGACTGCGACAAGATCATCCTCTACCGCACGCAGAAGGGCCGCATCGAAGACCCGACCGAGCTCGTCGGCGCAGAGGCCATCACCGCCGAGCAGCTCATCGGCATCGCGCCGTACATTCGCCTCGAAGAAGCGAAGTCGAAGCTGCCGGTGAGCGGAAAGTTCCGCGCGCTCTCGCAGTACACGCTGCAAGACCCCGTCGCGCCGCCCGCGCTGCTCACGGCACGCCTGAAAGGCCCGCTCGACCTCTCGGCCGGCTTCATGCTCGCCACCAGCCGCCTCGACCCCGTCAGGCCGACCTACGACGCCGTGGGCCAGCGCCTGGTGACCGAGGGCTTGAAGTACCGGCTCGATGCGCCGCGCCTCTTCCTGCAGTGGCAGAACGCCAACCGGCGCGTCATCGTCGGCACGTACTCCATCGGCTTCGCCGAGCGCCTCACCCTCGACAACACGCGCCGCACCACGCCGCGCGGGCTCTACCTGACCGACGACTTCCGCCGCTCCCAGGACCTCTCGACCCTGTGTCGCACGACGCTCGACTCGGGAGCCCCGCCGCCTCCCGAGTGCATGACGGCCGGCCAGCGGGTGACGGCCGACTACTCGACCCGTGACGTGTTCCGCGGCGTCGCCGGCAGCATCGAGAACCTCGAGCTCGGCGACCAGCGCACCTTGTCGCTCTACGGCTTCCTCTCGTACCAGTCGCGCTCGGTGTACCAGTACGACCTGTACGACAGGGCCATCTGCAACGACCCCTCGAGCTCGAGTGGTGACTGCAGCTCGCCGCGCTTCAGCATCGTTCAGGGCCAGAACGACCCGGGCTGGAGACTGCGCTACTCCACCCTGCCCGGCTTCTTCGACGAGCTGGCCGGTGGCGGGCACGTCGACTTCAAGCCCAGCTTTCCGCTCCGCTTCGGGCTCACGGGCTACGGCTCGGTGCCCTTCTTCAACACGGTGCCCGCGGGCGCGGCCGTGCAGCCCGACTTTCAGGACACGGCCCGCTACCCCAACGGCGGCGCCTTCGGAGCGGTGGGCGTCGACGCGCAGGCCGTCGTCGGTGACATCAACCTGCACCTCGAGGTCTCACGCAGCTTCGACCGTGCGGTGAACAACCAGGGCGGCGGCTGGGCGGCCCTGCAGCGCTCGACGTACTCGCCGAAGGGCCACGAGCTCGAGCTGGTGCTGCGCTACTACGACAACCACTTCTTGAACCCCTATGCGCGGCCGTTCTCGGGCCCCGACGAAGACGCGGGCCAGCGCGCGCGCAACGAAGCCGGCGCCCGCTTGCGCTACTTCGGCAAGTTCTCGCGAGACTGGCAGTTCCGCACCACGCTCGACTTCTGGGTGCTGCCGTACACGAGCAGGGCGGGCGCGGCCGGCACCGCGAACCTCACGCTGCTCACGCGCGTCGACTTCACCGGGTGGAAGCAGTTCAAGCCCGCCCTCTGGTTCCGCCTCGCCGACCGGAACCTCGCCGTCAGCCAGCGCGGCGTCTGCCAGCAGACCGACATCTCGATGCTGATGGTCGAGACGCTCGACACCAGCCAGGACTTCGACGGCAACGTCACCTACTTCACCTGTGACGGCTACCGAATCGCTCAGCGCATCGACGTGCGCCCCGCCGAGAAGCTGATCTCGTTCAGCGAGCAGGCCTCGGTCACGTGGCGCGACGACATCTCGAGCGCCTACAACGACAAGTTTCGCGTCGACCTCCAGGTCTGGTTCGAGGCGCGCTCCCAGCCCGTCGACTGGCTCTCGCTTCGCCTGCGCACGCGCTACCTGAACCAGGGCATCGACAACCCCGCGTCGTACGAAGAGAACCTGTGGACCTACCTCGAGGCGGCGTGGCTCCCCATTCGTGGGACCCGCGTGGCGTTGCGGTACGACCTGTTTGTGTGGCTCGATCAGCGCTCGTCCACGGCCGCGCGAATTCCTTCGCCTGAACATCGCTTCCTCGTCGATCTCCGGACCTCGTTCTGACCGCCGCCATGGTGACCCCTTCGTTCGTTCAGCTGTCGCGGCGCGCCTCGATGAGCGTGCTCCTGCTCCTCGCCTGCTCGCTCTCGTCGTGCGCGACCGAACAGACGAAGCGGTACTCGCAAGACGAAGCGCGCTCGATGCTCAAGCGCCTCGAGACCGTCAGCCTCGAGCTCGGCGAGTACCCCATCGACGGCGCCAGCGCGGTGCTCGACGGTGACACCATTCGCGTCAAGGGCCTGCCCGCCTCGCTGCGTCTGCTCGGCATCGACACCGAAGAGACCTTCAAGAAGGACAAGGAGCGCGCTGCGTTCGCCGCCGGCTGGGAGGAGTACAAGAAGAAGATGCGAGGCAGCTCTCCGCGCCCCGTGAAGTACGCCACGCCCCTCGGTGAAGACGCCAAACACTTCGCCCAGGCCTTCTTCGAAGACGTGCGGGAGGTGCGGCTCGAGCGCGACCACCCCGGCGAGATTCGCGACTTCTACAACCGCTACCTCGCCTACGTGTTCGCGAAGAAGAACGGCAACTGGGTCAACTACAACGTCGAGTGCGTGCGCGCGGGCTTCACGCCCTACTTCATGAAGTACGGGCGCAGCCGCCGCTTCCACAAGGACTTCGTCGACGCCGAGAAAGAGGCGCGCGACGCGCAGCGCGGCATCTGGAAGCCCGGCGCCATGTCGTACCCCGACTACGACGAACGCCTGAAGTGGTGGGGCGAACGCGAGGCCGTCATCACCCGCTTCGAGAAGGCCGCTCAGGAGAACCCCGACAACTCCATCGCCCTCACCCGCTGGGACGCGATGCTGAAGCTCGAGAGCAAGGTCGGCCAGGAGGTCACCATTCTCGGCTCGGTGAGCGACGTGAAGTACAGCCAGGGCAACGGGCCGTCGGTGGTGAAGCTCGCCCGGTCACGCACCAGCGACTTCGACATCGTCTTCTTCGACCGCGACGTGCTGCTGTCGACCGGCATTCAGTTCAAGAAGAGCGAGTACGTGCAGGTTCGCGGCACCGTGCAGAAGTACAAGAACGACAAGGGCTGGGAGAAGCTCCAGGTGGTCGTCTCCACTCCCGGCCAGGTGCTGGCGCCTTCGAGTGAACTCGAGAAACTGTTGACCGATGATCAGAAGCGGGCCGAGCGTGAAAGTGACGAGGATGACTGAATGACTTCGACTTCGTATTCCCCTCTGCTCCGGTGCCTGCCCGCCGCGCTGGCGCTCGTCGCGCTGTCGTGTACGCCTCCCGTCGAGATGCCCACCGACGCCTGCAAGGGCCGCGTGCTCGGAGACCTCGTCATCACCGAGATGATGATCGACCCCGATGGCACCGACACCGGCGCCGAGTGGTTCGAGGTCTTCAACACCCTCGGCACGCCCATCGACCTGCGCGGCTACACCATCACCTACCGGCAGGGCACCTCGACCGCGAAGTCGCACACCGTGCGCGCCTCGGTCTCTGCGCCGGCCCGCGGGTATGTCGCGCTCGGTGACGTGCGCTCGGGCCCGAACCCGGCGTGGCTCGGCTACAGCTACGGCGACGACCTCGGCAGCTTCAGCCAGTCGACCGGCACCCTGAACGTGCGGTGCGGCACCACCGTCATCGCCGAGTACTCGTACACGCGCTCCGCCCGCTCTGGCCGCTCGCGCATGCTCGGCGGAGGCACCGACCCCACGTCGTCGCTCGCCGCCACCGAGACGAACTGGTGCGACACGCCGCCCGCCACCGAGTTCTCGCCGCGCAACTACGGCACCCCCGGCGGCCCCAACCCCATGTGCGCGCCCGAGGCCATGCTCGGCACCTGTCTTCAGAACGGCGTGCCGCGGCCCATCGTCGCTGCCGAGGCCGGAGACCTGCTCATCACCGAGGTCATGGCGAGCCCGAAGGCCGTCACCGACACGCTCGGCGAGTGGATCGAGGTGTACGCCACCACCGACGTCGACCTGAACGGCCTGTCGCTCGCGACCAGCACCAGCCGCGCCACGCTCTCGTCGACCGACTGCCTCACGGTGCACGCGCAGACGTTCAACCTGCTCTCCCGCTCGGCCGACTCGTTCGTGAACGGGGGCCTGCCGCCGGTGTTGTCGACCTTCTCGGTGAGCCTCTCGTCGGCCAACGAGCGCCTGCGGCTCGTGCGCGGTGACGCCGGCATCGACGAGGCCATCTTCTTCGCGTCGCAGAGCGGCGTGTCGTGGCAGATGCGCCCCGAGCTGCTCGCGAACCCCGATGACATTCGCCCGACGCTCAACGACTCGCCCGACTCGTTCTGCAAGGCGACGCTGCCGTGGCCCGATGGTGGCGGCGACTTCGGCACGCCGGGCGCCATGAGCGGCGTCTGCGCGGCTGACTCGGGCATCGTCGTGGTGCCAGACGGTGGGCAGACGACCTTCGACTGCGCCACCATCAACCCCGGCGACCTGGTGGTGACCGAAGTGATGATCGACCCGACGGGCACCGACACGGGCCTCGAGTGGTTCGAGGTCTACAACACGACGGCGGCCCCCATCGACCTCGCCGGCCTGCTCCTCACCTACCGTCAGGGCGCCACCGCGCCGAGAACCCACCTCGTGCGCAGCTCCGTCATCGTTCCTGCTGGGCAGGCGGTCGCGGTGGGTGACGTGCGCTCGGGCCCGAACCCCGCGTGGATTGCGTACGCGTACGGCGCCGACCTCGGCGCCTTCAACAACTCGGCGGCGACGGTGGGCGTGCGCTGCGACACCAAGGTCGTCACCGAGTACTCGTGGGTTCGCACCGCGCGCTCGGGCCGCAGCCGCCAGCTCGGCGGGCCGATGACACCATCGGCGGCACGCGTCGCCGTCGAGGCCAACTGGTGCGATACGCCGACGAGCAGCGAGTACACCCCCGGCGCCGCAGGAACGCCGGGCGCCGCCAACCCCCAGTGCGCGCCCGAGGCCATGACCGGCACGTGCCTCGACAACGGCACGCCCCGCCCCATCGTCGCGGCCGAGCCCGGAGACCTCGTCATCACCGAAGTCATGCCGAGCCCCTCGGCGAACGACACCGTCGGCGAGTGGTTCGAGGTCTACGCCACCACCGACGTCGACTTGAACGGCCTGTCGCTGGCGAACTCGACCTCGCGCACCACCGTCTCGTCGACGACCTGCCTGCGCATCGGCGCCAATACGTTCGGCATTCTCGCCCGCAACGCCGACCCCTTCCTCAACGGTGGGCTGCCCAGCCCCATCGCCACCTACGGCTCGGTGGGCCTCAACGGCACGGGCAACGAGATTCTCCGCCTCTTCCGCGGAGACGCGGGCATCGATCAGATCAACTTCACCGCCTCGGCCGCCGCGAAGTCCTGGCAGGTGCCGGGCGAGCTCCTCAAAGACCCGATGCTCATCAACCCGACCATCAACGACGTGCCCGCGAACCTCTGCGTCTCGCCCAACCGCTTCCTCACCGACGCGGGCCAGGGTGACTACGGCAGCCCGACGGTCGCGAACCCGCTGTGCGATGGCGGCGTGCCCTGACGTGATGCGCCCGACGCTCGCACTCCTCGCAGGCGGTCTGGTGGCCGGGTGTGGAATGCCCACGCCCACCAGCACGTGTGGCCCCGCGAGCGCGACCGTCGCGCGCGCCATCGACGGAGACACCATCGAGCTCGCCGACGGCAAGAAGGTGCGCATGCTGCTCGTCGACACGCCCGAGTCGACCAACGGAAAGACCGACTGCTACGGGCACGAGGCCGCGCAGTTCACCTCGGACAAGGTGTTGGGCAAGACGGTGCAGCTCACCTACGACGACGCCTCGTGCACCGACCGCTACGGCCGGCTGCTCGCGTACGTGAAGGTCGACGGCGTCGAGATGAACCGCCTCCTCGCCGAGCAGGGCTACGCGTGCATTCTCTACATCGCGCCTGCGGGCACGAGTCGGCGCGACGAGTTCGAGACCTACGAGTCACAGGCGAAGACGGCGCGCCTGGGCATGTGGGGGAAGTGCTCGGTCGTCACCTGCGAGTGAGCAGATGACGTCGGTCGGCCTCAGCCGTCTAGCGGCACAACACGTCGGTTCGACACGCGTTCGCACGGTGCACGACCTGGTGAAGTGGCTGCTCGCGGTACAGGCGCAAGATCCACTCGCGGCGCGGTGGGCGGTCGGCGCGAGAGTTCCCGGCGTGACGGAGCGTGACGTCATCGCAGCGCTCGACGAAGGCCGCATTCTGCGAACGCACGTGATGCGTGGCACCTGGCAGTACGTCGCGCCGGAAGACCTGCGCTGGCTGCTCTCGCTCGTCGGCGCGAAGGTGCGTGCATCGGCCGCGAGGCGGCATCAGCAGCTCGGGCTCGACGCGAAGACGCTGTCGCGGAGCGAAGCGCTGCTCGCGAAGGCGTTGACGAAGGCGGGCGCGCTCACCCGCGAAGGCGCACGCGACGTGCTCGAGGCGGGCGGCATCTCGACGAAGGAGCAGCGCCTCTCTCACCTGCTCATCGACGCCGAGCTCTCGGGGCTGCTCTGCAGCGGGCCGCACGAAGACGGAAAGGCGACGTGGGCGCTCGTCGAGCAGCGCGTGGGGACCGAGAGACGACTGCCGCCGAAAGAGGAGCTGCTCGCGCGGCTGGCCATGCGCTTCTTCGAGAGCCGCGGCCCGGCGACGCTCGACGACTTCCGCTGGTGGACCGGGCTGACTGCAGGCGACGCGAAGTCAGGCCTCGAGTCGGCGAAGGCAGGGCTCCAATCGAAGCGCGACGGCGAACGCACGCTTTGGTGGCGCGAAGACCACGAGCCCGCGGTGACACACGCGATGCTGCCGGCGTTCGACGAGTTCCTCATCGGCTACCAGCGCCGCGACGATGTGCTCGAGCCTGCGCACGTCAAACGCATCAACGCCGGCGGTGGGCTGCTGGCGCCACTGCTCGTGTTCGAAGGAAAGGTCGTCGGCATCTGGCGGCGAACGCTCGCGACGAAATCGGTGACGGTCGAGTTCGAGTGGTTCGCCAAGCCGACGACGGAACAACGTCGCGCGATGAAACGGGAGGCCGAGCGCTACGCGACGTTCCTCGGGCTCGAGCTCGTCGAGTCACCCGCCGCCGAGGCGTGATTCCACCCAGCCCAGCATCAGGGGCTCGCCGATACGCGCTCGAGTCAGCGTTCCCTGAGCGTCGCGCTCCAGCGGGCCGTAGCACTGCGCCAGCAGCACCGCGCAGTCCCGGTCTCCCGCCTCGACCAGAACGGCATCGGTCTTTCGACCCGGCTCGGTCACGTAGCCATCCCACGCGATGGCGTAGGTCGCGATGTCGGCGCGACCCGAGATGCTCTGCTGCGCCGCCTCGACCGAGAGCTCGAGCTCGAAGTCGCCCACCACGTGACGATGGAGTTCCCGCCCTTCGGGGCCCTCGATGAGGGTGAAAGGAACGAGCGGGCCCTCGTTGTCGCTGATGCTGTCGAAGCCGTGCTCGAGCGCGAGCTGGCAGAGGGCTTCGAGCTGTGGACTCACGCTGACGGCCACGGGTCGCTGCTCGTTCAGCCGACGGGGTAATACGGGCGCAGCATCAGGAACACGACGACCCCCGTCACCGAGACGTAGAGCCAGATGGGGTGCAGCACGCGCGTCACCTTCGTGTGCTTCGCGAAGTCCTTCTTCCAGGCGAAGTAGAACGCCGCGAGCGCCATCGGCACGATGCCCATCGACAACAACACGTGGCTCGCGAGCACCACGAGGTAGACGACCTTCAGCGCGCCTTCGCCCCCGAACTTCGTGTCGCCGTGCACCGCGTGGTACGCGAGGTAGCCGACGAGGAAGAGCGCCGAGGCCGCGAACGCCGCCACCATCGTGAACCGGTGCAGGTCGACGCGCTTCTTCGAAATCGCCACCCGCCCCGCCACCAGCAGCAGCGCCGCCGTCGCGTTGAAGACCGCGTTCACGGCCGGCATGAAGCGCAGGTTCACGCTGGGCGTCTGCATGCCTCCGTGAATCAGGAGCAGCCACCCGAGCAGCGACAACGCAGCGACCGACACCACGGCGTTGAAGACGAAGAAGGGCTTGTCGTTGCGGGGCTGAACCTCGAGGGTCTGCATGGCGCGGCTCTCTGCCCGACCTCATGCCGCCACGCCAGTGCACCCCTCGACCCCGACTTCACGCTGCGATGATTCACCCTTCGAACGTGACTGTTTCGTTGCGCCTACATCACTCCCTCACTCCCACATTGCCCATTGATGGTGATCAACGCACAATCACGACCTTCCCGCATTGCAGTGCCAGCGCATCGAGAGGTGACCCCATGCGTCTTCTGACCCGACTCGCGAGCTGCTGTCTGGCTGTGCTCGCTCTGCCAGCCCTCGCGCAATCGACTCCATCGACGTGCGAGACGTCTCCGTCGAACGTGCCGCTCGAGCGTCACGTGCGGCAGGTGTACCTCGACATGGTGGGCCGGCCGCCGACGATGGCCGAGTACCGCTTCTACAAAGCGAAGGGCGCCATTCTTCCCGAAGACCTCCAGGGCCTCATGGAGAAGGAAGAGTTCTATGGCCGCCTGCGCACGTACCACCGCGCGCTGCTGCGCTCGAACATCAGCAACTCCATCTTCGTGAACGGCGACATGCGCCTGGGCGACGTGCCGGTCGGGTTCCGCCCGCTGGGCATTCGCGGCAACCCGTCCACTCCGCTGCGCGGGCAGAACGGCGCCGGCTGCGACGCGTTCATCATGCAGGACGACTGCAACTCGTCCCGCCAGGACCCGCACCTCGAGCCGGCCACGAAGCGCTGCCGTGACTCGTACAACGTGCCGCTCCCGGTGAGCGTCGACTACAGCCCTGACCAGTACCGCTGCGAGCCCTTCACCGGCATCGCCGACTGCACCGCCGCCATCGGGCAGACCGACGCCGCGGGCCGGGTGATGCCCGAGAAGCACCTGCTCTTCTGCGACATGCGCCGCGTCGGCACTGCGCTGCAGCCCCACTACTGCCTGCCCAACACCGGAGCGCCTCAGACGGCCGGCCTCACCACCGAGGTGATGGACGTCGACAACCGCTACGTCCTGGCGTTCACGAACCCGACCGCGGTCAATGGGCAGGTCGCGCGCCTCAACCGTTGCACTCTCGACCTCGCCCTCTCGGGCGGCATTCGTGGCCGCTACGCCGTGCCGCAGGGCTGCGTGCAGCGCGAAGGTGTCGTGATGACCGACGCGCCGTACTGGGACGTGACGACGCAGGGCCAGGTGCCCATGTGCGCGATCGAAGCGCAGGTTCGCGACACCAACCCGTGGACGATGGAGTCGTGCACCACCGGCCGCTTCACGGGCGATCGCTCGTGTGGCTGCGGCGTGAAGTCGAACCGCTGCGAGTCGGGCAACGGCAATCTGCACAATGCCCGCATCAGCGCGTTCAACGACGAGCCGGTGATGATCGCGGACTCGGTGGTGCGCCGCAACGAGGACTACTTCAACATTCTCACCACGCGCCGCAGCTTCGTGAACGGCACCCTGTCGCAGATGTACCGCCAGAACCAGTCGCCGCAGACGTGGCTGGTGACGCCGCCGACGGCGCGCGACGCGATTCCCGACGTGCCGCTCAACGACGTCAACACGTGGGCCGAGTACACCCGCGACATGAACGCGTCGGGCGTGCTCACCACCCCGTCGTGGCTCTACCGCTTCCCCACCCAGCGTTCGCGCGTGAACCAGTTCTACGACGCGTTCCTCTGCAAACACTTCTCGCCAGAGGCGGGAGCCATCGCGCCTGCTCCCGAAGACAGCTGCAACCGCGAGAACAACCTCGCCAAGCGCTGCGGCTGCTCGTACTGCCACGCCACCATCGAGCCCATGGGCGCGCACTGGGGCCGCTTCGGTGAACGCAACGCCCAGTACCTGAACCCCGAGACGTTCCCCCGTCTCGACGCCCGCTGCCGCGACTGCGCGCTCTCGGGCGACACCACGTGCAACAACGAGTGCGGCAACTACGTGATGCAGGCCTTCGACGGCGATGGCGCCAACTCGCTGGGCCTCTTGCGCACGTACCTGTACCGCACGCCCGAAGAGGAGCCGAACATCGTCGGTGGCCCGCGCCTCATGGTGCAGCGCTTCATGCAGACCGGCGAGCTCGAGAAGTGCGCCGTGCGCAACATCTGGAACCACCTGCTCGGGCGTTCGATGTCGAGCCAGGAAGAGTCGCTCTATCTCACGCAGCTCGCACAGGGCTTCGCGAACGACGGCCACAACCTCAAGGCGCTCATGCAGCGCATCGTGGCCACCGACGCGTACCGGAGGATCGACTGATGAAGACCACCACCACGACGCTCGTGTTGTTCACGGCCGTCTTCGCGCTCGTGTCGTGCTCCTCGAAGACCGTCGAGAAGCCGGTCATGGAGGGCACGCTCGAGACCGTCGACATGGGCCACCACCCGCCGACCGTGAAGCTCGCCGACCCAGAGCAGAACGCCGGCCACATCGGCCGCAAGCCCCGCCGCATCAGCGTGGCGCAGCTGCGTGAGTCGATTCTCACGACGACGGGCCGACAGTGGTCGCAGATCAACAACCTCGCCGCGACGCTGGGGCAGGCCGACTACGCGCTGACCGTGAGCGAGTCGACCGAGGTGAACCTGGTGTTCGCCAAGTTCCTCGAAGACGGTGCGCGGGAGGTCTGCCTCGCGACGGCCACCGCCGACCTGAACAAGGCCGCGCCTGACCGCGTGTTGTACCCCGACGTCACGGTGACGAACCGCGACTTCACGATGATGAGCGACGACGCCATCAAGGCGAACCTCGCGTACCTGGCGATTCGGTTCTGGGGGCAGCCGTTCTCGGACGCCGAGCGCGACTCGTGGGCGAGCACCTTCAAGACGGTGGCCGCGCGCGCGAAGACCATCAACAAGCCCGAGCAGGCGTGGGGCGCGATGTGCATCGCCTTCATGACCGACCCGCGGTTCGCCACCTACTGAACGGAGCCACCCACCATGTCCAACCACTCCGGGAAGTCTTCGCTCCAGCGCCGCACGTTCCTCAAGGCGGCTTCGGCCTTCGCAGGCACCAGCATCTTCGGTGGCGTCTCGTTCAAGGCGTTCGCGCAGCAGGCGCAGGCGCTCGCGCCGGCCGACCACTGCTTCGTGTTCGCCTACTTCAGCGGCGGCTGGGACCAGCTGCTCAACCTCGACCCACGCGACCCGACCGAGTTCACGCCCGAGCGCATCAGCGAGACGCGCATTCTGCCGGGCTACTCGCTGCTCTCGCAGGACCCGTCGTACCCGACGATGCCGATTCGGCCGCAGGGCTCGAACATCGCGTTCGGCCCGGCGGTTGGGCGCTTCGCGAACCACTTCGACGTGATGTCGGTGGTGCGCGGCATCAACATGAACACCGTCGCGCACGAGGTGGGCTTCCGCTACTTCCTCACGGGCAAGGAGCCGAACGGCTCGGCCGCGCGCGCGTCGTCGACGGCGACCGAAGTGGTGGGCCAGCTCTACCCGCGCATGGCCAACAAGCCGCCGGTGCCGAACCTCGCGTTCAACATCGAGTCGTACAACGACCGCTACGGTGGCTACGCCAACGCACTGCGCGTCTCGTCGGCGAACGACCTGCTCCTGACGCTGGCTCCCGGGCCCACGGCGCTCGACAGTGAAATCGAGAAGCAGCTCATCGACATGCGTGGCCAGCCGGTGTCGTGCGAAGCGCAGCTGTACGACTCGCGCGGGCTCGTCACCCAGTACCAGGACGCGCGCAAGCAGGTGCGTACGGTGCTCGACGCCACGCTCGACCGCTACTTCCGCTTCGACTCGACCACGGGCGACCCGATGGCGGTGGCGATGGAGAAGTCGGCGACGGTCGCGCGCTACGGCCTGCGTGTCGGCAACAACGGGTTGCCGAACGACCCGCGCAACTCGTCAGCGGCCCGCGCGGCGCTGGTGGCCACGGCGCTCAAGAAGGGCGTCAGCCAGTGCGTGAGCATCAACATGGCTGGCGGCCTCGACACCCACTTCGGCACCCAGCTGACGCAGGCGAACAACCAGCGGCAGGGGTGGAACGCGCTGGGCGACCTCATCAGCGACTTCAAGGAGTCGGACCACCCGTCGGGCGGCAAGTGGATCGACCACGTGACGATTCTGGTGTTCTCGGAGTTCAGCCGCACCCCGCTCATCAACGCGGCCGGCGGGCGAGACCACCACATCACGAACTCGTGCGCCGTCGTCGGCAAGGGCGTGAAGCACAACCACGTGTTCGGCGCCTCGGGCAACGTCGGCATGTCGGCGGGCGTCGTGAACTACGACACGGGCCTGCCCGATCCAAAGGGCTTCCAGTACCTGCCTGACCACGTCGTGGCGACCATCATGGCGTCGGCGGGGCTCGACTACAGCATCATGCGTGTCGAGCCGCTGAAGGGGCTCCAGGGCTGAGCAACCCGTGAACCTGATGAGGCGGCGAGCGGCCTCGTCGTCGCGCATCAGGTCGTCTCGTGAGACGAAGCCGAAGCTGAGCCTGATGAGCCGAGGTGAGCCGGCCTTTGTCCACCTCAGGTCGTCTCGGCGAGTGTGGTTCAGCGAAGGCGCAGTCGAACTGGGAAACCCGTCGAACTGAGAAACCCGGGGCTTCGGAGACTCTCCGATGCCCCGTTTGTTTTGGGCTACGCTTTCCTCCGTTCCGACTGGCGCCACCACGAGCCGAGGGCACAGGGAACATGCACGGCAGCGAAAGGACGACGACGTGATGCAGGGTCGCCTGTGGACGACGGCAGCAGTGATGTGGAGTCTGGGGTGCGGCGGCACCATCACCGAGGCGCTCACGGCAGGGCCCGTCGACGTCACGGCGGTCACCTCGATGGTCGACGTCGCCGCGACGCCGGCGTTCGCCGATGAACGAGGCGGGGGGCTCTTCATCGATCTCGCCGGCCGGGTCGTTCGACTTCGCTCCGATGGAACGCGCGCCGCGCTCGAGTCTCACCCGCAGAACCCGACTCCACCGGGCGCGGCCTCGAGCATCTGGCCGCTCGGCCCCTTCACGGCGCTCGTGGTGACGGAGCGGGGGTTGTTCGTCGCCGACTCCGGGTGGCTCATCGCGCCCCCGTGGCAGACGCGCCTCTCGGCCGAGGGCTTTCTCTCGAGCGCGACCGGGCTCGACGGCGTCGCGTGGATCGCACACCAGGACGGGCTCTTCAGGGTCGAAGGTGGCGACCTCAAGGAGCTCAAAGCCAACGGCCAGCCCATCACCGGCATCACGGCGCTCGCCATCGCGCCAGCCACCGACCTGCGGCCCGGCGTGTGGTTCGCGCAGGGAAACGTGGTGTCGGTCGCCGCCCAGACGAGCACCAGCACCTTCGCGATTCGCGACAGCGGCCTCACCACCGACGACCTGGCGGGCGGCGTGCGCGGCATCGCGGGCATCACGGCGTCACGGACGTCTCAGGGCGAGGTCTGGGTCATCACGCCCAAGCTGCTGTTGCAGCGAACGCTCACGAGCTGGCGGCGGTACGAGCTGGGCCGCACGCCCAAGCAGGTGATGTCGTCGGGCCGCTTTCTCTGGCTGCAGTCGGGTGACGGGCTGTACCGCTACGACGCTGACGCGAAGGTGTGGGGCAACGCGCGCGGGCTCGAGGCCGTGCCGCGGCTGCTCGCCGTCGACGCCGCGGGCAGCGCGTGGGTGCGCGTGCTCGACAAGACGCTCTCGATCTCGCCGACCCCCGCCCTGCGCCTCTCGGGCATCTTCCAGAGTCAGGTCATCTATGAGCCCGAGACGACGCTCCAGCTCGTCACCCCGGTCGACGCACCGCTCGACTCGCTCACGTGGCGCTTCGACGACAATCAGCCGAAGACCGTCGACGTCGCCAAAGGCCAGGTCGGCGCGCCGCCGCAGCAGGGCCTCGTATTCCACTCGCTGGGCGGAGTGGAGCCGTCTGGCCACGTGAAGCTCGTCTCGTTCGCCGCGCTCACCGACGGCGCGCACACGCTCGAGGTCACCGCGACCACCGTCGACGGCGTCGAGTCGAAGCGGCTCGTGCACTTCGACCTCGAAGCCTCGGCCAGCGTGCAGATCTCGTGGCAGCGCGACATTCGGCCGCTCGCCGAGGCGCGGTGCAACCAGTGCCACAGCACCGGCACGAAGCCCGAGCTGGCGACCTTCGAGCAGTGGAAGACGAACGCCACCGCTGCCGCGAACGCCGTGAGAGATCGCCGCATGCCCGCTGACGGGCCACTCGACGCCGCAGGCATTCAGCTCGTGCAGCGCTGGGTCTCGGGAGGAACGCTTCCATGAAGCTGCGCGCCCTCGTCGTCTTCGGCCTGGTCTGCACGGCCTGCGAACCACCAACGCCGCGCCCGCCAGACCCGCCGCCGCCCATCGATCGCTGCGAGAACCTGCCGGCCATCGTCGTCACCGCAGCGCCTGCGTCGGTGCGCACGAACGGCGCCTCGGCCATCAGCGCGACGGGCGGCTCGGGCCGTTACACGTTCACCCTCGCCGACAACGTCTCGGGAGGAACCCTCAGCGGCGACCGCTACGTCGCCGGCATGACGCCGGGGCTCGACCTGGTGCGCGCCACCGACGACTGCGAGCAGCACGGTGAGCTGTCGATCGAGGTGAAGCCTTCGTTCGACGTGCAGCCCATTCGCGCGACGGTGCGCCAGGGCACCCGGTTCACCATTCGGGTCATCGGCGCGACGGGCACCATCACGTATGCGCCGGCCCAGGCCATGCTCGCGTCTGGAGGCACCATCTCGGCGGCTGGCGAGTACACCGCCGGCACGCGCGACGGGCTCGACCTCATCGTCGCCAGAGACTCCATCTCGGGCGATCAGGCGCTGCTGCAGTACCGCGTCAGCATGGCGGCCAGGTTCCGCGCCCGCCCCGGGAAGATTGCGGTGCCCACGGGAGGCATCGTGCCGCTCGAGACGGCCGAAGGCTCCGGCGTCGTCACGTGGAGAATGACGTCGAACGGGCCCGGTACGCTCGTGGGCGCGACGTACACCGCGCCTGCGACGGGCTCGGGCACGGCCACGCTCGAGGCGCGTGACACCTTCACGCAAGAGACCGCGACCGCCTCGATTCGAATTCTCACCGAGCTCACCAGGCCCAACCGCGCCCAGGGGCGGCGCAGCGACGTCGGTACGATGGTGGTGGGCGACTTCGATGGCGACGGCATCAAAGACGTGGCGCTGGGCGTGCCCGAGAGTGACCTCGCCAAGCCGCAGGGAGGCGCCGTCTTCATCTTCAAGGGTTCGGCCGCCGGCCTGCCCTCCAGCCCGACCTGGCGAATCCTCGGAGACTCCGACACCGCCCAGCTCGGCTCGGTCATGGCCGTCGGAGACCTCGACGGCGACGGCAAAGACGACCTGGCCATCTCGGAGCCAGGCGCAGACGTGACGGTGGCCGACTCCGGCGCCGTGCTGCTCTATCGCATCGGAGACAACGGCCCCGAGCGGCTGCGTCCTCCGCTCACGGGCCTGGGGCGCGGCAACTTCGGCGCGGCGCTCGACATCGCCGACGTCGACGGCGACGGCGATCAAGACCTCATCGTCGGCTCTCCCGGCGCCGACCTCGCAGCGACGGGCGCCATCAACTCGCGTGGCGTCGTCGACATCTTCCTGCTCACGAAGGGCCAGCCCGTGCCCGACCTGGGCGCGATTCGCATCGGCGGTCAGGACCTCGCGGCCGATGGAACGCTGCGAGCCTTCACGCAGCTGCGGGCAGGCCGGGCGGTGGTCGCGCGAGACCTGAACGGCGATGGCCGCGTCGACCTCGCGATTCTCACCGTGGTGAACAACTCGCTGCTGGGCGGCACGGCGCTCGCGCGCAACCAGACGGCCATTCAGCTGCACCTCGGGAGAGAGCAGACGACTCGCTTCGACGCGAAGCCCGACGCGTTTCTGCTGCCCATCAACCCGATGGACTCTGGCGAAGGCACCTGGAGACTCGGCTTCGTGCCGGCCTCCGGCGGTATCGGCCCCTTTCTCATCGCGGCCGCCGACCAGACCGACTCTCCGAACCTGATGGCGATGGGCGGAAACCCGGCGGGCTCGAACGCCGGTGGTGCGCTCCTGTTCGACTTGAAGAACCTCATGGTGACGGGCGCTGCTGGTGACAAGCCGACGCAGCTCGGCCGGAGCGACGCGTTCGCCCAGCTCTTCGGAGACCAGGCGAACATTCAGGCCGCGCGCAGCTTCGCGGTGGGCGATCTCGACGGCGACTCCAAGCCCGAGCTCATTCTCGGCGCCCCCTACGCGACCGCCACCGCGATGGTGAACGGCATGATGGTGTCGACCCCGAACGCGGGGCGCATGCTCGTCTATTCGCTGGGCGGGTTGTCGCGAGGCGCGCAAGCGAACAAGGCCGTGATGGTACGCAACGGCACCTTCCGCACCGACACGCTCGGTATCGCGGTGGGCGCGTGGACGGTGGCTGGCCAGACCCAGCTGCTCGGGTACGCGGGGCGCGCGACCACCGCCGAAGGCGACTTCACGGGAAGGCTCGACGCCTTTGGCGGCACGGGCATGGACCTCTCGACCTGGACGATGACGTCGGTCGCGATGCCGAACGCGCCGGCGAGTCAGGGCTTCGGGCTCGCCGTCGACGTCGCGCCCGGGTTGGGTGGGCTGCGCGCCATCGTGGGCGTACCGAACATCTCGGGTGCGGGCTCCGACGTGTCTGGCAACGAGCTGGGCGCAGGGCAGGCGCACTTGTTCTCGAGCGCCGCGACGGGCGCGCCGCGAATTCTCCAGGAGGGCGCGGTCACCCGCTACGTCACCGACGCCGGCGTGAGTGCCTTCGGTGGCCGCCTCATCGGCACCGACGTGGCGTTCACCGACTTCGACGGTGATGGCCGGCCCGACGTCGTCTACGCGGCGCCCCAGCTCTCGGTGCCCGCGCGGCTGGGTGACGGTGGCGTGCCCACGACGGAGTACGCCGGCAATCGACCCCAGTGCTTCCCCACGGGAGCGCAGACGCCGGGCGGTGCGTTCGTGCATCTGCAGAAGGCCGACGGCACGTTCGCCGAGGGCTTCAGGGTGTGGGCGCCGGTGGCCATCGCGGGCTGTACCGTTCCCGACGGAGGAGCGGCGGCGGTGTGCCAGCGCGCCGCCATCGCGCGCAACGGCGTCGTCGGCGGCTTCGACTTCAACGGCGACGGCACGCAAGACCTCGCGCTCTCGCGCACCAACGGGCTCGAGGTGGTGTTCGGCCGCGCGCCCGACGACACCTCGCTCGCGAAGCCCTCCATCGCGTGCGACATGGGCTACTCGTTGCCGAACGTTCCGCAAGGCACGACGTTGCTGGCGGGGCTGGGCGACCTGAACGCCGACGGCTGCCACGAGCTCGGGCTCCGCTACGGCGACCGCCTTGGCTTCATCGTGCTGTACGGCTTCGACCCGACCGGCGCGCGCTGTGGTGGGCGTACCGAGGGGTCGTGGGTGCGCGTCTCGGGTGACGTCGAGACGGGCCTGCCGACGATTCGGCTGGGCGTCGCGATGGCCCGGGCCGGCAAGCTGCTCGCCGGAGACGATCGCGACTTCATCGCCGTCACCGCCGACCTCTACTCCTTCGAAGGCGTCTCGCAGCCGACGGTGCTGCTGTACGACGTGGCGCAGGTGAACTCGAAGCGGCCGACGACGGGCGGCGCGCTCGTCGGTGCCCTGGGCGATGGGCTCGAGCCAGTGCCGCTGGTCTACCTCGAGCGCGCGCCGGGCTTCGGCCGCCAGCTCTTCGGTGGCGTGAACGTCGTGGGCGACCCCAAACCCGACCTCATCGTGAGCGCGCCGACCGCCTCGGCCAACGGAGACGGACCTGGAGCGGTGTTCGTCTTCGCGGCGAGCACGGTGGTGAGTGGGCGCAATGAGTCGTCGCTCACCATCTTCCCCGACCAGCGCGAGCGGGCATCGTTCGGGCAGGATCTCGGCGCGACGGCGAGCTCGGGCATGTTCTCGACGCCCGCGGCCATCATCGTCGGCGCTCCGCTCAGCTACCGCTCGGGCACGGCGAACGGCACGGCCTTCGTCCTTCCCGTCGACTACTAGCCGACGCCGCCTCCGCGCCTGATGCTGTCCGAACGGGCGTAGCTGGCCAGGGGCACACCCGTTAGCACTCGCAGGTGTCGACGATTCAAGACCGGGTGTTGCTCGACCGCGCGTGGCAGCTGCCGGTGGCGAAGCGGTACGCGCCGCTGCTCTCGCAGAGCGCGACCTCCATTTGCGGCCCGACGAGCGTCGCGAACGTGCTGCGGTCGATGGGCGTGCCCTCCGGCAAGAACCCGTTCCGAAGGTTTGGGCTGCGCGCGATGAGCCTCGATCAGATCGTGAGCGAAGGCTCCGAAGTGGTCCCCGCTGGCTGGAGCGTGAACGCGTTTCGACCAAAGACGCTCGACGAGCTGCGGCCCCACCTGCGCCAATCGAACGACGCGCGCTATCGCTACGTGACGAACTTCTCGAGAGCACCGCTCTTCGGCCGTGGTGGCGGGCACCACTCGCCCCTCGCCGGCTACCTCGAAGAAGAAGACCTCGCGTTCGTGCTCGACGTGAACGCGGGCTTCGGCCCGTGGCTCGTCCCCGCAGCGCGGTTCTTCGACGCGATGAACACGAGCGACGGTCGTGGTGGGCCGACGCGCGGGCTCGCCTGCTTCGAACAGCTCACGCCGCAGTGATGAAGCCGGGCAACAGGCCGGTGGAGTCTCCGAACGAGGTCTGCGGCGCACCGAGCGCGTCGGTCATCGAGAGGAACAGGTTCGCCACCGGAGGCGCGCCCGTGAAGCGCAGGTGCCGGCCGCCCTGCACTCTTCCGCCCGCCTTGCCCGCGACGAGAATCGGCATGTTGTCGTGGCTGTGGCTGTCGCCGTCTTCGATCTCGCTCGAGAAGAACACGAGCGAGTTGTCGAGCACCGAAGTGCCGTTCGCGTCGGGCGCGGCTTTGAGCTGACGCACGAGGTAGGCGAACTGCTCGACCTCCCACGTGTTGATGCGCTCGATGGCGTCGAGGTTGGCCGCCGCGCCGCCATGGTGCGAGTACGAGTGGTGGCCGTCAGTGAGCCCGAGAAAGTCGTACACGTACCCGCTGCCGGCGTTCTGCAGCATGAACGTCGCCGAGCGCGTGAGGTCGCAGCGAAACGCCCAGACGATGAGGTCGAGCATCACGCGCGCGCGGTCGCGCAGGTCACCCACCTGAGCCGGCCGGCCGCTGGGCGTGCAGACCGCCTGCACCTGCTCCGACTGCACGCGGCGCTCGAGCTCGCGCACACCCGTCAGGTACTCGTCGAGCTTGCGCTGGTCGGTCTTGCCCAGCTTCGGCTTGAGCCCATCGGCGTCGGCCTTCACCGCGTCGAGCACCGACTGCTTGAGGCGCTTTCGCTTCTCGACCATCTGCTGGCTCTGGTTGGGGTCGAGCCCACCGAAGAGCCGGTCGAACAGCACCTGCGGGTTCGTCTCCTTCGCGAGCGGCTGCGTCTCGGACGCCCACGAGATGTTGCGGGCGTACGCGCACGAATAGCCGGAGTCGCAGTTGCCCGAGGCGCCGCCGCCATCGGTGCCGGTCTCGAGTGACGCGAAGCGCGTCTGCCCACGCCACGCGTTCGCGAACACCTGGTCGAGCGAGATGCCGTTTCTGATGTTGGTCGACTCGGTCTTGAACGGGTGCCGCGCGGTGATGAAGGCGCCCGTACCCGAGGCGTGGTCTCCCGGCCCATCAGGGCGCGCGGGGCGATTCGACAAGCCGGTGATGACGTTCACGTCGCTCTGCACCGACGGGTCCTGCCCGCGCGCGCCGAGCCCCGCGAGAATCGACGGCAGCGCCCAGGTGGCGCCGGTCGCAGCGGGCGTGAAGCGATTCATGCGAATGCCGCACGGCACGTAGAAGGCGAGGAAACGTTTGGGCGGCGTCGCGTTCTGCGCGCGCACGAACGACGGCAGCATGGCCTCGAGCCAGGGCAGCGCGAGCGAAGCGCCGGCTCCACGGAGCAGCGTGCGGCGCGAGAGGGAAAAGCTCATGGCGACTCTCCACGGCGGTGCGTGAACGAACGGCTCGAGGTGATGGCTTTGACGAGGCCCGACAGCCGGTGGCCGCGCTCGGCGAACTGATGCGTGATGGCTTCGACCTGACACGACTCCTGCCGCGTCGGCGAACGGCCCAGCCCGTACGTGAACAGCTTCTCGGACAAGCAGTGCGGGAAGCGCGGGTCGTCTTTGAGAATGCGCGTGAGCTCGGCGGGGCCATTGAACGTGCGGCCATCAGGGAGCGTTCCCGACGCGTCGATGGCGAAGCCGCCCGTGTCTTGCGTGCGGGTGCGGCCGACGCCGTCGAAA
>JAACJQ010000213.1 GCA_016879935.1 Archangiaceae bacterium
CTTGAAAGGGGGAGTAGTTCCCAACGCCGTCCACGGCGCGAACGCTAACGAAGTAGGTGTTGAGTGGAGGCAGGACCAGCGTGGTGATGGTTCGACCAGGCGAATAGGGCAAGAGAGGATTCTGGATTCCGGCAGTGGGCGGAAAGGTCGTGTCTGCAAAGAACTCATCCACAGTGGTGATGGCTTGGCAGGGGCTCGGCACCGTGCAGGCTCCTGCAACGGAGCTGGTCGTCCACCGAACATCGTAGCCACCTGCAGAATCTCCAGCGAGGTTGCTGCTGGGGTCCCAACCCACAGCGACAGCACCGCTTCGGCGCGACGGGGCTCCGCCATCAGTTGGGTCGGAGGCAACGGTGACGCTGACATTGGCCGGAGCGCCCGGACCCTGCACGTCGACGTCGACGGTCTTGGAATAAACTGAAGCGTTGCCCGTGGGTTCGAGCACCGTCAGGCTCAACGTTCGCGCAGCACCGGGAGCGTATTGTCGACCGTTGAAGCTGACGGATGAGCCGCTCAAGGACGCCGTCACATCTGCCTGTCCCGAGAACGAGAGGGTCACGCGCCCTGGGTACATTGCGCTCTGCGCTCCCACGCTGGTGAGCGAGATATCGAGGTCTGCGTTGGTCGTGTCGGTGTTCAGATCGGGCACGTAGCCCAGGACGTTGCGCTCGACGTTGCGGTTCAGCGTGTTGGCGACGAAGGCGAGACTGGTCGCCGCGGTGACGTTGCGGGTGTTCATCGTCACGATGTCGATGCTAGGCGCTGTGAGGTCCACTCCGACCGTCTGCGTGGTGATGACCCCGCTGCCATTGTCGACTCCGACCGCGTATTGCTCACCGTCGACGACGGTGATGGCAGCGAACGAGAACGAACCACCGGCAGGAATGGTGACCGACTGAAGGTGCGGCATGGTCGCGGGCAGTGTGCGACTGATTCTTGCCTCTCGCCCGACGCAGTTGGCGCTGACGCCACCGAAGACAAAAGTTCGATTGGCGCCCGACACAATCGTGTTCGTCAGGTTCAACCAATTGCCTGGAGGCGGAGCCGCTGGCGAAGACGATGTGTACACGCCCGTCAGCGTGAGGTTGCAGTTCGTGGTGTTGATCGTGACGTTCGTCGACGAACAGGTCGTGGAGTTTCCGGCGGTGTCTGCAACCGACGCCGTGATGGTCTGGGCGGTTGCGCTGTTGTCGTAGGGAACAGCCGTACTCGAAGCGGTTCCGGTGATGACAGTCAATGGCGAACCTAGCGGCGTGCTGCCGGTCAGGCTCGAGGTGATGATGACTGGCTGGCCGTCAGCCCCAGTGACCGAGATGGAAGTGTTGGGCGGCGACGAGGTGTGACTGCTGCCGGCGGCGGGCGAGGTGATGCTGCACGTCGGTGCCACCAGGTCGACCCGGAAGGAGACTCGGGTGGCGGTCGCGACGTTGCCTGCCGTATCGGTGCAGGTCGCGTCGAGCGTCCACATGTTGTCGCCTGTGACGGCGAAGGCCGTCGTGGCCGAGCTCGTCGCGGCTTGGACCAAGGGGGTCGCGGTCTGGGGAGTGGGTCCGCCAAGCTGAACGCTGACGGACTGGACGTCAGGCGAGGTCTGAACGGTTGCTGTCAGCATACCGCCAGGAACACCGCCGTTCCCGAACGGCCCCGCGCCCGTGGGGACGGTGAAAACACAGGTCGGGGCCCCGCGATCAATTCGGATCGACTTCGTCGCGGGGTCGCTGACTCCCGAGTAGCTGTTCTGGTTTCCGCTTACGGTCTTGGTGAGCTGCACGAAGAACTGCGTGCTGGAGTCAGTGATGCTCTGGCTCAGACTGACGGTCACCACGCCAGCATTCGTTCCAACGTCACCTGCAACGTTGAACGCCGTCGAGTTGTCCACCGCGCCGCCCACGATGCGGCGAACCACAACCGAGGTGAGACCCGAGAGGCTGGTCACACCACAAGCAGGATCCAGTCTGAACGAGAGGCGCGGGGCGTTGGTACCCAGCTCCGCCGTGTTGAGCACACCGTCGCTGTTGGCGTCCTGGGGGAAGTTCACGGAGTTCGCCAGCACGCAGGGGCGAACATCGTCGACGATGACGGGAAGATCCGACGAGACGTTGGAAACGCCGGCCGTCGTGACGACGACCTTGAGTGAGTAGGTCCCACTCGGGAAAGTGAAGGCGCTGGCAGGGGAAACGACGTTGTCAGCGAGGAGGTACCAAGCGGCGTCACCATCGGGACACGGTCCTCGCGCCATCATGGTTACGGGGTCGTTCTGCTGTGTGGTGCAGACACTCGCGCGACCGCCGGTGGGCACGACGGCATTGAAGGCCAGCTGGCGTTGTACGCCCGGGCGCATTGGCTCAGGGTCCTGGTTCGCTCCGATGATGAGGGGCTGCATGTTGGCCAGTGGCTGAGGGTTCACCCAGGCAGGAGCGTTCGTGTCGACCGTGACCTGGCATTCGACGAAGCTGTCCGCGCCGGTGAGGTTCGCCACCTCGGCGCGAGCTGTGTAGAGCCCATTGGTGACTGGTGCATCGACGCGAAGCGTTCCGTTGGATCCAATCACTCCGTCCATTCCCACCTGGGTGCCGTTGATGCGCAGGCGTGCGGTGTGCCCAACGCACGAGGGACTGGAGAACTCGAACGAGAACGAGCCGTTCTGCAGCTGTGAACTCGTGATGAACCCAGGGCACATTCCAGGGCGGGTGAACGCGATTCCACAGTTCATCAGGTTCGCGACGACCGAGACGGTGCGAGTCGCTGCGTTGCCAGCGGTATCTGTGACCGTCGTGACAAGGTCGTATGCGCCACCCGTTGCAAACGGAACGGGAACGGTGGCCGAGCCGTTCGAAACTGTAGCGCACCCGACGGCGACAGTCGCCGTTCCTTGGCGCCGCTGCACGCACACCATCGAACCTGGGTCCGCGTCAGTCATGACGCTGAGGTTCACTGGAGTGAGGGTGACGATCGCGGGACCCCCGTCGGCCTGCTGGACTGGCGTCGTGACGACGATGGTTGGCGCGACGAGATCGACCCGAACCATCGCCGTCTCGTCGCAGCTGTTGCCATCAGTGTCAGTTCCCTGAAGTCGAACCGGGTACGTCACATCCCCTGCGGCGTTGAGGGTGAGTATGGCCGAGGCGGCTCCATTGGCAGGCGAGACGCTTACGGGCTGAACTCCGGTGGTGCTGAACGTGACCGTTCTTACCGAGGTTGCGACAAGCCCAGACACCGAGAGCTGGAAACCTGGGGCCACCGGATCAGAATCCTCGGAAGGTCCGTTCAGGAGCCTGGTGGAGTTGGTGCAGCTCGGGCGGGTGCGCGCAATTCGAATCATCGGCGTGCAGGTCGGCATTCCAGTTCCGCGAGTCACGGTGCCCGTCACCGCAAATGTGCCGTCAGCCGTCGGACCGGGAACGGTCAGGGTCGCCGTCTCGTTCATGATCGGCGCAGAGGCCGGAGACGAATTCGGAGCCGAGAACGTCGCGCCCGCACCATTCTGCGTCCGCACCCGAACCGAAACGGCCTGGCCGGCAGGCAGCTCCGTCGCGTTCAGCACGCCGTCCGTGTTCGTGTCCTGAGGGAAGTCGCAGCCGAGCACCACCGGTGGCGGGGTGACGTTGTTCTTCGCCGTCACGACGATCGTCACGGCAGGCGCGGCGCCGGTGCAGTTCGCTTCGGAGACCGTCGCGCGCAGCGCGTTCTCTCCGGGCTGCAGCTGAACGCCCGAGAAGGTGGCGTTGGCGCCATCGGCCACGCCATCACGCGAAGCGCCGAACTCCGTTGCTCCGGGCCCGCGAATCTCGAGCTTGGCCGTGCCGACATTCACGGCAGTGCCACGGCGGGCGAGAGTGACCTGCAGGTTGCTGATCTGCTCGACGGTGTCGCCGTCTTTTGGCGTGGTGAACGACGCGGTCAAGTCGGTCGTGTCGCAGACGCACGACGGGTCGGTCGGCGTCTTGGTGCAGTCAACTGGGCCTGGGCAGGTGCACCCCGCCATCGACACGGCCAATGACGCAAACACCGCCCCCACTCGGATCGAAGCCAACCGATTCATGCGCACGTCTCCCTTGGTGCCCCTGGCCGAGGTGGAATTCAACCCACCGTCAGCACCTGTTTGCCCAGCAGCAACTCGATGAACTGCCTGGTGTCGCCCTCAGCTACCTCGCGCGACACCTCAAATTCTTCCACCAGCACGTCGATGATTCCGCCCAACGTTCGCGCCCCATCGATCAGCTCGATGATCCGCTCCCCGACCTCCGACACCGACCCGTCAGGCGCCTCGAACGTATGCAAACGGTCGTCCGGCGTGGCCGCCATGTACCTGCCGCCGACCCGCTGAACGGCCGTCTCAGGGTTCACCCGGACTACGGTGTCGAGGGTCAGGCCGCCGCTCACGCCAGATGCTCCCATTTCCTCAAGAATTCTCGTGGGTCTGTGTGAGTTGCCGGCCACGTCTCAACCGCTCCCCACCAGGCGCGCGAGACACTGAGCCCTGTAGTCCGGTCGGGTGAGGCGGGCAAGCCCCGGGTCGGTGACGACAGTGCGGGTGTCGCCAGACCCGTCAGAGGCCCGGGCTGACCCCAAGCGCAGCGAACACGCCCGTCAGATACCCGAGTGAAACGCCGAACAACTTGCGCGCCCACGCCGCGTCGCCTTTGCGGCGCCAGCCGTCGAACGCCACCCAGAAGAAGCCTGCTCCGAGCACCACTGCAGCCGCGAGATAGATCCACCCGGCGACGCCAACGACGAAGGGAAGCACCGACACGGGCAGCAGCGCGAGCAGGTACAACACCGCGTGCGCCCTCGCGACGTCGTCACCCTTTTCGAGGGGCAGCGACGTGAGCCCCGCAGCGCGGTACTCCGCCTTTCGGAACAGGGCGATCGCGATGAAGTGCGGCAGTTGCCAGAAGAAGAGAATGCCGAAGAGCACCAGGCCCGGCACTTCGATCTTCCCCGTCGCCGCGGTCCACCCCATCAGCGGCGGCAACGCCCCGGGAATCGCGCCAACCACCATCGCCCAGTGCGTGCGCGACTTCATCGGCGTGTAGACGAGCACGTAGCTCGCGAGCGCAACCACGCCCAGCACGCCCGTGAGCGGGTTCACGCCCAGGAACAGCACCGGCACCGAGGCGAGGGCGAGCAGGGCGGCGAAGACGAGCGCGACGATGGGCTCCATTCGGCTCTGCGGAAGCGGGCGAACCGCCGTGCGGGCCATGAACCGATCGGAGTCACGCTCGATGTAGCAGTTGAACGCGTTCGCGGCGCCAACCGTGCCTGCAGTCGCGAGCATCGTCACCGCCCACTGCCACCAAGGGAGCGAGGTGCGTGACAGCCACATGCCCCCCGCCGTCGTGAACAGCACGAGCCCCGAGAGGCGCGGCTTCGTCAGCGAGATGAGATCGCGTACGAACCCGACGACCGAGCGGTCGACCTTCGCGGCGGAATCGACCATCTGCTCAGACGACACGGACATGGGCGCGAGGGACTCCGGCAAGGCGACGAACGCGGGCGCTCATACCGACGCCCGCCCATCGTGACAAGCCACCCCTCAGGAGCCAGCCTGTTCGGATCCGTCAGGGCGAGACGAGACGCTGCATGTCAGCCGCGCAGTCGCCCTTGGGCTCCAGCGTCAGGTACTTCTGGCCGACGGCCTTCATCTTGTCTTTGTCCGACGCTTGGTTGTCCTTCGCGAGGAATCGGCCGTAGTGACAGTACGCCGCCGCGTTGTCCTGGTCGGCGTTGAGCGCCTTCTCGTACGAGAGCCGGGCCTTCTCTTTGTTGGCGGCCTGCTCGTAGGTGTAGCCGAGGTCGTCGTACGCAATCGAAGCCATCGACGGGTCGGAGTAGTAGTCGGCGGCCGCGCGATCGAAGAGCTCACAGGCGCGCTTCGTGTCCTTCTTGTCGTCGCGGTAGATGCGCGCGAGCAGGTAGCGGGCTTCGCCGTTCTTCTGCTTCTGATCTTCCGTCGCCTTCTCGAGCGTCTGGCGGGCGTCTTCGACCTTCTTGAGTCGGTACTGAGCCTGGCCCAGCATCGAGAGCAGCTTGGGGCTGCCCGGCACCATGGTCAGCGCCTTCTTCAGCGAGTCTTCGGCCTGCGCCTCGCCGCCCTCTTTCTTGAGCAGAATCTTGGCGAGCTCGACGTGGTAGTTCGCGACCGTGTTGTTGATCTCGATGGCCTTCTTCACCTCGGCCACGGCGTCGTCGTACTTGCCTTCCCAGAACAGCCGCTTCCCCTTGATGAGGTTCAGCTCGGGGTTCGTCTTGTCCTGGTCGGTGGCCTCGCGCTCCTGCGTGGTGACGTCCTTCGACGCCTTGGTCTGATCAGGCGAGACGCCGGTGCCCTCTTCGAGCTCCTTGCGGAACTTCTCGTCGGTGTACTGGGGAATGTCGCGAGACGCGCGTGAGATGAGCAGGGCCTTGGCCATATGCGCCTGCGCGAGCTGACGCGGCGACGGAGGCGGCTCGAGCTCCAACAGCGTCTTCAAGTTCTTCGCGGCCGCGATGTAGCCTCTTGCAGGCTCTGGCTGGTCCAGCACGAGCAACGCGGTGCCGAGCAGTGCTTCGGGGTGTGTGTTCTTCGTGTAACGGAGCGCGCTGTTGAAGTGACCGAGTGCGGAGGTGACGTTGCCGGTACGACGCTGAAGCGTACCCAGCGCGATGTACACCCGTGGGTCGTCGGGAGCTGCGCTCTGCGCCTTCTCCATGCTCTCGCGCGCGCGGTCGAGGTCACCCTGGTTCATCTGGAGCAGACCCTGCGTCATGTAGAGCAGCGCCGACTTCTTGTTCTCGGCCTCGGCGGTCTTCACACGATCTTCGATGAGGCGAAGGCCTTCGCTGCCCTTGCCCGAGTAGTAGGCGAGGAGCGACTCGGCAGCGTACTGGTACGAGAGGTTCTTCTGGTCGCTCTGTTCCTTCGACTCCTTGAGGAACTCCTCGGCGCGACCCTTGATGGTGTCGTCGTGCTCGTGCTCGCCCCAGCGAACCGTGTACGCGTACGCGAGAATGCGGTGCGCGAGAGGAGAACTCGGGTCTCGGTCGAGCGCCTGCTCGGCGAGCTTGCAGGCCTCTTTGTAGGCCTGAAAGGTGTCGGTCTTGAGCATGTCCTGCGCAGCGGTGACCAGTCGGTTCACCTCGCGAGTCGTCTTCGCTCGGTATTGACCGATCCCGTAATAAGCACCTGCGCCGACGGGCACGGCGAAGATCAGCATGAAGAAGAGCGCCTTCGCGAGGCCGCCACCCGAGTCCTTCTTGCGCTTCTTCGTGGGGACGACGGACAGCTCGGAGATCTCGCTCTGCTCGGAGACCGACTCTTCAGGTTCGAACGCCGGCCGCCGCTGCGCTGCGGGGCGGCTGCCCGTCGTCGGTTTCGCCGACGAAGGTGCGCTGCGACGCTGCGGGGCCTGGGCTCCCGACTGACGCTGCGCCGGAGCCGGCCGCACGTCGGCGGGAATCGGGTTTGGCATCGTGACGTCGGTCTCGACGACGATGTTTGGCGCCGACACGCCGTTGGCTGGCGTCATCGGAACCTGTGCGGGTGCCTGCTGCAGCACGGGCACTGGCGCGGGCGGAGGCGGCGGAGCTGCGGGCTTTGGCGGCTCGACGCCCATCTCTTTCATGGAGCTGAGCGTGTCGGCGTCGGTGGCGTCGGCTTCGAACGCCTTCGAGATCGTCGCCTTCGCGGTCTCGCGCTCGCCGCCCTTCCACTGGAGTTGCGCCGTGAGTCGGAGCGCGAACTTGTCAGTCGGAACGACCTGCAGCGCGCCCTGAAGTTCCTCGAGCGCCTTCTTGTCTTTGCCCTGATCGGCATAGACGCGGGCGAGGAGAACGCGTGGGTCGGCAAGGGTCGGGTGCGCTTTCACGCCCTTCTTGCAGACGACCATCGCCTCCATGTACCGGCCCATCGCGAGATAGGCCTCGGCAAGGGGCTTGTAGGCCTGTGACGCGGGGTCAGTAGCGAACGCTGCTTCCAGCTTCGCGAGCTCGGCCGGGCTCAACGTCTTCGTCGTGGGAGGCATCTGGAGAGCGTGAGTTTCTGGCACCCGCAATGCAGTGAGTCAAATGTCAAAACCGAGCGGGTCTCGTTGGTTCGACACGAAGTGGAATGCTGATCAGCGCCTGCTGCTCGCGCTTGACAGCCAAAGTTGCGTCACATAGTCAGCCCACCGCCGCGGCGCCGTCGGTGATTCATCTGGGGGCGTAGCTCAGTTGGGAGAGCGTCGCGTTCGCAATGCGAAGGTCATCGGTTCGATCCCGTTCGCCTCCACAGATGCCGCGGCAGAAAAAGCCCCGCCGGACCCGAAAGGTTCCGAGCGGGGTTTTTCTTTGTCCGCTTCAACTCGGAGAGGCGGGCTCGGCAGGCGCAGCGACTGCTTCGACGTCGTCGTGCTCGCCCTCACCAGCGGCCTCGATCGGAGCGAGCGCGCTCGCCGCCTGAACTGCGGGCGTTTCGATCGTCTCGGGTGCTTCGAGCTCACCCTTCGGCTTCTTCGTGCCCGCGCCGGAGCGACAGGTGCGGCACCACGGCTGATTGCGAATCGCGCCGTCGGCCATCTTGCGCAGACCGAACATGCCGAGCGGCTTCATCGCGCGGCACTTCAGGCACATCATGGTGATCAGCACCTCGTTGCCTTCTGCATCGAAGACGGCCGACTTGCGGCGCTTGCGAGGCTCCTTCGGAGCGTTGGGATCCTTCGCCTTGCGCTTGGCCTCGCCGTCTTTCGGCTCGGCAGGAGTCAGCATCGGAGTGACTTTGTAGAGCACCACGCCCTCCCTCGAACTGCGTCACGACATCAGGTGCATCGACGACGCTCGCCGCTGCACACCCGCGTTGAACCATATCGCGCTGGGCTGACATTCCCCGATGCCGCTGAAGGCTGAATATCGGCCCGGCGCGCGTTTTGCGAGCAACAATGAAAGGTTAGGCTGCGTGCCGCGTCAAGGGGCTGACGCTCACGGGTTGCCGTGGCTGTCAGCAGCGACGCAGGGCTTGCCGTCGTCCATGATGTTCACGCGACCGGTGCTGGGCGGGCTGAACGTCTCCTGGTTCTTCACCCAGAAGTCGACGAGGTCGTCGCGCAGGTTGGTGCCGCGGGTCTCTCCGAGATCGACCTGGCGGGGATCGATGGTGGCGAGCACGGGGCCCAGACCATCTCCACCACGCGCGAGGAAGTCGGGCAGCACCACGCGATAGCGCGCATTGGGGTCGACGCCGTACCCGCCGGGCAGGTGAACCGACTTGAGGCGGCTGGGGCCGGGGCACTTCTCGAGCACCACCTCGAGGCCCGACACCTGGAACACGCCCTTCTTCGCGGAGTACGCCGCGCGCACGAGGCTCACGAGCTGATCACCCGTGAGGTCGAGCGTGGCGACGGTGTTGTCGAAGGGCAGCACCTCGTAGACGGCGCCGTATTGCAGCGGGCCCTGGTTCAGGTCGGCGCGCAGGCCGCCGGGGTTGAGCATGGCGACGTCAGCGCGGGCCATCGTGCGCAGGGCGTCGGCGAGGAAGCTGCCCAGCGCGCTCTCACGATCGTAATTGCGGCCGAGCGTCTTCGGCACGCTGAGCCCCAGCGCCTTGTTCTGGAGAAGGGCGACGCGCTCCTCTCCTGGTTTGAGCAGCGCAGCGATGGCAGAGTCGATCTCGACGGGCTTGCCGAGCCACTTCGCAGCGACCGGCTTCACCTCGGCGGCGCGTGCCCGCAGCTTGCGGGCGTCACAGCTGCCAGTGCTCTCGTCGGCGGTCTCGCAGATCTCGATGCCGCTGCGAATGCGGGTGCGCTCCCGAACGAGCTTCTTCGTCGAGGGGTCGACGAAGAGATCGACGACGCCGAAGGCCTTGCCGAGCGCGAAGCTCTCGATGATGGGCGTGCCGTTCACGAAGTGGCCGACCTGCGCGTGGGTGTGGCCCGCGACGACGGCGTCGAGGGTTCCGTAGGGGAAGCCCTTCATCATCTCGAAGACCTCGCCGGTCTCGGTGTCGCACGAGTGGAGATCGGAGGGGTCCTTCGTCTCGGCGCAGCGGCCGCCGGCATGCACGACGGCGATGACGACGTCAGCCCCGCGCTCACGCAGCCGCTTCGCACTCCCGAGCGCCTCGGGCCCGAGCGCTGCGAAGCGCAGCGTCGCGACGTTGATCGGCAGCGTGGTGGTCGGCGTCTGGGGGGTGGTGAGCCCGAGGATGCCGATCTTGATGCCCTTGCGCTCGATGATGACGGTGCCATCGCCGGGCAACCACGACGGGCGCAGCCGCGAGTTCGACTCGTAGATGTTGGTCGACAGCAGCGGGAACTTCGCCTGCGCGATGCGCGACTTGAGGGCGCCGAAGGGGTCCATGCCCGGCTCGGTGGCGTGCGTCTGCGGGCCGACGGGGCCGTAGTCGAACTCGTGGTTGCCGATGGCAGCCGCGTCGTAGCCGAGCGCATTGAAGGCATCGATGACAACCGAGCCCTCGGTGAGGTTCGACATGAGCGTGCCCTGGAAGAGATCGCCTCCGTCGACGAGCAGCACGCCGCCAGGGTTCTCTTCGCGCAGCAGCTTCAGGTAGCCGGCGAAGGTGGCCGCGCCGCCGTAGCGAACGGTGCCGTTGGGAAACTTCTCTTCCTGCGTCATCACCCAGCCGTGCACGTCGTTGGTGCCGACGAGGGTGAGGTGCACGACGCCGTCGGAGTCTGGCCGCAGGCCGTTCTCCGTCGTCCGGCAGGACAGCACCGACGAGGCGACGAGAAAGAAGAGGGTTCGGGAGAACGGGGTCATGGTCGAGGTCACGTCAGTCACTTCGTTCTGCGGCGCGCGAAGCGCCTGAGCCAGAGCAGAAAAGCCATCGCGGGAAGAACGGCGGTTGATGGCGCGCCGGTGCAGCACCCTGGCGGCGGAGGTTCTTCTCCACCTCCCGCCGTTCCGCCAGCAGTCCTTCCGCCGCTTGCGCCGAAGCCGCCGCCCTGTGCGGTGCCGCCGCCAGCTCCTCCCGCCGAGCCACCAGCCGAGGCAGCGGGGAGGTCGATGGGGAGTGCGGGTGAAGCAGAGCGCGCGAGCTGCGCCCAGTCGACGAGCACGATGACTCCGGCGTCGGCGTTCACCGCGCCCACGGCGAGCAGGCCATTGGGCCACCGCGCGCCGCCGTCACCCAACACGCCCACGGGTTCCCGAGAGACGTCGAGCCAACCCAGACCGCGGAGCAGGGCCCCACCATCGGGCGTCGTGACCTGGAACTCATGGAGCGCTCCGCCACTTGCGCGGACGACTCGAACGCGATCGTCGGCCACCAGCGCCAGCACGAGCGCGCCTCCGTCACGCTGCTCGTAGAGGCCGAGGGCCGAGACTCCAGCATCGAGTACGAAGCGGCTCGAGGCAGGCATGGCGAACGGGTCGACCTCGAACACGCCCCGGCTCGTCGACACGAAGACCTTTCGCGCGGCTGGCCACGAGGTGAGCGACGAGATGTTGTCTGCGAAGCCCACGTCGGGCGCAGCTGACGCGCGCAGGCCGCCGTCGGCAGCGTCGAGCCTGAAGCCGTGGAGCACCCGGCCGCTGGCCGAGAAGAGCCACACGCCGCCGTCGGTGAAGTCAGCGAGCTCGACGCTGCGTGGGCTCGAGCTGGCGAGCGAGAGGACCGAGCGCAGCCCGCCGTCTGCCATCGTCCACAAGGAGATCGTGCCTCCGTCTGCAGCGGTCGCCTCGACCGCCAACAACCCTTCGGGCGCGAGGGTGCGCAGCGCCTCGATGCGTCCAATCGCCGCCACGCTCACGCCAACCGGAACGACGCTGCCACCGTCGACGCCAGCGTCAGGCCGTCCCGCATCGGCGGAGCCAGCGTCGAGCGGGCCTGCGTCGAGCGAAGACGTTGGTGCGAGTGGGAAGAGCGAGAACCCGTCGATGGTCGCGACGAGCGAGTCCTGCCCGGGCCAGAACGAGACGTCGACGAAGGGGGCCGGCGCCGGCAGCGCGAGCAGAAAGGGCACCCGGGCCGGTTGCGGTGGCGGCGTGATCACCAGCTCGGCGAAGTCGGGAAGGTCGATGGGCAAGGGCGGCATGGCAGCGCGCGCGAGCTCGGCCCACGAGACGAGCTTGTAGTTGGCGCCCGTCGCTCCGAAGCGATCGCCGACGACGAACACGCCAGCGTCGTACACCGGGCCAGCGTCGGTCACGCCGAACGCGCCCGGCCACACGTCGATGACTTCGGCCCCCTGAACCTTTCGGCCACCGTCGGGGCCAGTGACGGTGAAGTCTGCGAGGTGCACGGCAGGGTTGCCAACCTGCGTACGGTAGACGCGGAAGAGGTCGCGCGCGGGAACCGAGGTGAGCAGCAGCGACCCACCGTCGCGTTGTGGGTAGATCGCCAGCCCGCCGACGAGCTCGTTGGCGCCGCCCGCATCGACGACCTGCACCACGGTCGGCGGCTGCGCGGAGGGATCGATCTCGATCACGCCTCCGATGCCGACCGACGCGTAGACCCGGCGTTGTCTCGACGCGGTGGCGACGGCGGTCGGTGGCGCAGGAAGCTGAATCGACGGGAGTGACGTGGTGGCGAGCTCTCCGCCGTCTTCGGTCAGCTCCCACACCGGCATCATCACCGACTGGGTGTTCACGAAGACGAAGGCGCCCGCGTCGCCGAAGTCGGCGAGCGCGACGGCCCGCGGCGAGAGGGTGTTGATGCGGCCCAGCGCCGAAAAGCCCGCGTCGGATGCCGTGGTGAAGAAGAGCACCTGCCCGGCGTTGGTCGCGCTCACCACCACGAGCCCGCCAGCAGACGACTCTGGCAGGGCCAGCAGCCGTTGACGTGCATCGACGCCACCCACGGCGCCGAAGCCCGTGGCGAGGTTGGTGCCGCCGTCGACGAAGAACCCGTAGAAGCCATTGTTGACGGCGTCGGTGCCGAACACGGTGTCGCGCCACTGCCCCCACGGGTCGCGCAGAATCGCGGTGTCGCCAGACTGGTTGCCGGGGATCGAGAGGGTCTCGCTCGTGAAGCTCACCACGAGCGGCTGAGCCCATGCGGCCGTCGAGACGAGAAGGACCAACACCCCGATGCGCATCGCGCCGCGAAGAATCGCTCGCATCGCGCGCTCAATCAACACGAGTTCCCAGAAGCGTGGCGATCACCCCGGGCCCGGGCACAGACGCATCGTGCAGGTCTGGCCGGAGTAGCAGACCCGGTTGTCGCAGTCGGAGTCAGCGCAATCGGCCACCCCGTCTCCGTCGTTGTCGAACCCATCGTCGCACGCGCTCTCGGGGCGGAAGCAGCCACGCACGAAGCCACCGTCGACGAGGCCCGCGTCGATCGTTCCAGCGTCGACTTCGCCTCCATCGGCACCGCCGTCGCTCGCACCTGCATCGGCGGAGCCCGCGTCGGGAATCACCGGCGCAAAGCCGCAGCGGCTGGCGGGCGCGAGCTGGGTGTTGCAGTCGAAGCCGAGGCAGACCTCGTCGTCGCAGTCACGTTTGCCGTTCTGATCGTTGTCGGTGCCGTCGGCGCAGTTCGACTCGATGCAGGTCGCCGCACGGCAGATGGTGCCGCTGCCGCACGCCCGGCCGCACGTGCTGCAGTTCGCGCTGTCGGTCATGAGGTCGAACGTCTCGTCGGTCTGGCCATCGCAGTCGTCGTCGAGGCCGTTGCACAGCTCGGCCGAGGGCATTTTGGTGGCTTCACAGAGCTCGGCGCCCAGCGTGCAGACGCGCGTTCCGGCCGAGCAGACCCCCTGCTGCGTGGTGGTGCAGCTGGCGCCCTTCATCGGGAACGTCTCGTCGGTGCGGCCGTCGCAGTTGTCGTCGAGGCCATTGCAGGTCTCTTCGTCTTTGCAGAAGCCGATGGTGAAGCAGCGGCCGCTCATCGAACCGAAGAGGGGTCGGCACTCGAAGCTGGCGCCGCAGTCGGCCGTGGTGGCGCACGAATAGATGCCCTTGTCGGGGTCGACGTTGCGGCAGGCAAAGCCGAAGCCGACGACGAAGGCGGCGAGCGCGAGGAGGAGGCGGTGCATGGCGGTCGTCATGGCGTGGCTCCGCTCTTCGCGGGCGAGGCCGGCGCGTCGTCGTGTGGCGAGACGAGATCGATGATGAGGAACACGGCGGTGGCGATGGCCGCCGCGCCGAGGGTGATGAACGAGACGTTGGCGATGAGGGCGTTGCGGTTCTGCTCGAGCGCCTGGGCGCGGGTGCCGGCGTAGAGCCCGGTCATCTCGTTCAAGCCTGCGCGCAGCGACGCTTCCTGCTGCCCGGCGAGAACGCCGAAGATGGTCGCGCTGATGCCGGCCGCGAGGGTGACGCCGCCGAAGATCCACGTCGGGGCCGAGAGTGAGACGGCCTTCGATTCGGTCGCGGCCTCGGGCGCGGTGAGCTTCTGCACGATCTCGTCGTCTGGTCTCTGGCCGGGAATGAGGAGCAGCTTCAGCGACTCGGTCGTCGTCTGGTTCGCTTCGACCGCCACGAGCCGGGTCACTGGCAGGTACTTGTTCTTCTCGATCTTGACCTCGTACTTGCCGGGTCTGAGCGTGAGGTTCACGGGCGGCGTGCCGACGAACTCGCCATTGACCGAGATCTGCGCGGTGGAGACGTTGCTCTCGATGACGAGCTTGCCGCGGGCTTCACGTTCACCGCGAAGGAGCGGAGGCACGGCCTGCTCGACGTCTTTCTGAAACCGCCGCGCCGCGATGAGCACCGCGCGATCGACGTCGCAGACGAGCGTGTTGTTCTTCACGTCGTGGTGCCACAGCTTGAGCAGGTAGTTCTTCTCGTCCTTCGTCAAGGAGCCGGTGATGGCGCGGGTCACCTGGGTACCGGCGAGCAGCTGGCTGACGCAGGCGGTGCTGTCACGGCACTTCTTGAGCGCGTTGTACTTGTCGGGCGTGAGGAGCCCGCGCACCTGATCGGGCGAGAGCGCGTTGAGGTTCTGGGCAGAGGCGCCTTCGACGACCGCTCGGGTCACCTGAGCGCCGAGGCCCATCATCGCGTCGGCGGCGTCGACGTCGATCACCGCCCAGGTGTCTGCGGCCGAGAGCGCCATCAACGACACGAGTGCTGGCACGGCGGAGATCATCCGTGGAACATAGCGTTCCGATGGCGTCAGTCGAGCACGAGCACGAGGGCCCTCCCACAGGCGGCGACGAGATCGCGCTCATCTCGTACACCGTGGAGCCGAACTACTCGGGCTGGCGGCTCGATCGATACCTCTGCGAGAAGATTCGTCGGGCCTCGCGCGAGCGCGTGAAGGAGATCATCGAGAACGATCTCGTCTGCGACAAGAAGCTCAAGGCCTCGAGCCCGGTCTGGCCGGGCCTCACGTTTCAGCTGCGGCGGCGCGTGCGGGCCGAGCCGACGGTGCCGGGCATCGAGCACCTCAAAGAGGTGTACGTCGACGACTGGCTCGTGGTCGTCGACAAGCCAGCGGGCCTGCCGATGCACCCGACCGCGCGTTACCACCTGGGCACGCTCGTCACGCAGCTCGACCAGCGCTACGGAAAAGATCGCGCGTCACCCGCGCACCGGCTCGATCGTGAGACGTCGGGGCTCGTCGTCTGCGGCCGAACGCTCGAGGCGACGCAGCGCCTGGGCCGCCTGTTTCACGATGGGCTGGTCGACAAGGAATACCTCGCGCTCGTGGAGGGGCAGCCGAAGGACGACGCGTTCGACGTCGACGCTCCCATCGCCGAGGGGACGGAGTTGATTCGCATCGCGGTGCGCATCGACGCGAACGAAGGCCGGCCAGCGCAGACGCACTTTCGCGTGGTGGCGCGTTTCGAGCGAAACGGTGAGCCGTTCTCGCTGCTGCGCGCGTTCCCCCGCACGGGGCGCCAGCACCAGATTCGCATTCACGCGAGCGTCGCCGGGTTTCCCCTCGTCGGAGACAAGATGTACGGGCCTGACCCGGGCTATTTCGATCGGTTCACCAAGCACCAGCTCGAGCCCGAAGCGTGGGAGCGGCTGCGGCTCGCCCGTCACGCGCTGCACGCCGCGCGCATCAGCTTCCGACACCCCGGCACGCGCGAGACGGTGTCGTTCGATGCGCCCCTCGCCGACGACCTGATCGCCTTCATGCAGTCGTGATCGTCGGTGCCGGAGTCGGGTCTGCCCCGCGCGTCGTCTCGCGTGAAATGGTGGCGCGCGACCCTGCTCGACCTGCCCAGCTCCGGGGTCAACCTCGACCTCAAGAGGCTGCTCGGACCCACCCCGGGTCGAATTGATCCAATGGGGCAGCGCTGGCACCCCTCGTGCTGCGCATGCGGCGATATGCGAGGGGTCTGGTTCAGCGTCGTGATGGGAGCGCCCCTGGTGTGGGCAGCTTCGACGCTCGGCTCGATGCCCGGGTTCGTGGTGGGTGTCTGCGTGAGTCTACTCGCCGCTGCCTTCGTGGCGCGTGCAGCCTCGAAGCTCGAGGGGCTCGAGCTGGAGCGGGAGACGCTTCGTGCAAGCTGGAACGAAGCGACCTCGGAGGCGCAGGTGGCGCAGAGCGATCGCCAGACTTCGCTCGAGCGCTTGATGGCGACGCAGACGGCGCTCGACGAGGAGCGACGCAGGCTCGGCTCGTGGCAGCAGCGCGCGTGGGCGTTGCAGGCCTCGCTGGACGAAGCGCGCTCGAGCCGTGGCTCCTTTCTCGCGACCGTCTCCCACGAGCTGCGGACTCCGCTGCACGCCATCATCGGCTTCACCGAGCTGGTGAGTGATGGGTCGGCAGGTGCGGTGAACCCGACCCAGCAGGAATACCTGCACGACGCGCGGGCCGCGGCGCAGCACCTGATGACGCTGATCACCGACGTGCTCGACTACGCGAAGTCGGACGCGGGCCGGCTCACCTTCGCGAAGGAGCCCGTGCAAGTCGGCCCCATCGTCGAAGAGGTGGCCTCGTTGCTCGAAGCCCTGGCGGCCAAGAAGGATCTGCTGCTGACGGTCTCGTGTGAAGAGGGCCTCTCGCTGATGGGTGACGCGCTGCGGGTGAAGCAGGTGCTGCTCAACCTCATGGGCAACGCGGTGAAGTTCACGCCGCGCCGTGGCCGGGTCGAGTTGGTCGCGCGGGCCATCGACGGCGGCTGCGAGTTCTGCGTCACCGACACGGGCCCCGGCATCGCGCGCGACGAGCACGAGGCGGTGTTCGAGCCGTTCCATCAGGCCGACTCCTCGACCGCGCGCAAACACTCGGGCACCGGCCTCGGCCTCGCGCTGGTGAAGCGGTGGGCCGAAGCGATGAACGGCAAGGTCGAGCTCACGAGTGAGCCAGGCAGGGGCGCGACCTTCACGGTGACGCTGCCGCTGGCCACGAGGGTGTCGACGCTCCGTCGTGCCGAGAACACGCACCGGCCCGACGTGATCGTCGCCGAAGACGATGACGCGACCCGGTTGATGTTGGCGCGGGTGCTCGAGGCGCAGGGCTGCGACGTGCGCCAGGCCTCGAACGGTCAGCGCGCGCTCGAGCAGTTGATGGCGCAGATTCCCTCGGTGCTGGTGCTCGACCTGATGATGCCCGAGCTCGATGGCTACGAGCTGCTCAAGAAGCTGCGCAGCCTGCCCAACGGGGAGCGCGTGAAGGTGCTCATCTTCTCGGCCACCAACCCGCAGGGCGAAGAGCGCGATGCCCTCACGAACCTCGGCGCCGAGGTGTTGCTGAAGGGGTCGCTCACGCCGAGCGAGCTGGCCCACCGGGTTCACCAGCTGTCGGAGCCCATGAGGAGCGCCGCATGAAAGGGCGATACGACTCGGCACCCAGGACGCCGCCGCCGCAGGGCCCGAAGCACGTGGTGCTCGCAGTCGACGACGACCACAACAACCTCAAGCTCGTCTCGGCGTCGCTCACGCTCGAGGGGTACGAGGTGGTCTGCGCGTCGTCGGGTGAAGAAGGGCTCGAGGTGCTCGAGGCGCGACAGATCGACCTGCTGCTGCTCGACGTGCGCATGCCCGGGCTCGACGGCCTCGAGGTCTGTCGGCTGATTCGAGCGCAGCCGAAGTTCGCGCGCATGCCCATCGTGTTCCTCACCGCCGACAACGCCGACGTCGAGCACACCATCGCCGGCCTCGACGCGGGTGGTGACGAGTACCTGCACAAGCCCATCTCGCGGCGCATGCTCTCGGCGCGCGTGCGCAACCTCTTGCGCCTCGCCAACGCCGATCGTGAACGTCAGCTGCTTCTGCAGGTCGCCCAGTCGGAGAAGCTCGCGGCGGTGGGGCAGATCGCAGCCGGTGTCGCGCACGAGGTGAACAACCCGCTCTCGTTCATCTTGTCGAACCTCGAGAGCCTGCGCGGCTACGTGAACGACCTCATGCGCGTGGTGCGCGCCTACCGCATGAACTCCGAGACTGGCGCGGCGCTCGACCGCACGCTGGGCCTCGACAACTTGATGTCGGACGTGAGCCCGCTGCTCGACGAGACGGTGCAGGGCGGCAGCCGCGTGCGCGCCATCGTGCAGGAGCTCAAGACCTTCAGCCGTCAAGACACCGACACCTTCGAGCCCGTCGACCTGGCCGAGGTGGCGCGCTGCACGTTGGTGCTGACGGAGCGCGAGGTGGCCTCGAAGGCGACGCTCGTGAAGGAACTCTCGATGGCGCGGGTCGATCTCGCGCCGAGGCAGAAGCTGCACCAGGTGATGCTCAACCTGCTGGTGAACGCGATTCACGCCATCGAGGCGAAGCCGGCACCGCCGGGCGAGCGTCACACCATCAGGGTCTCGACCCGCACCGAGAACGACGTCGCCATTCTGCAGGTGCAGGACACGGGCATCGGCATGCCGGAGTCGGTGAAGAGCCGCATCTTCGAGCCCTTTTTCACGACCAAGCCGGTGGGCGTGGGCACGGGGCTCGGCCTCTCTGTCTGCGCCATGGTGATCGATCGCCTCGGCGGCCGAATCACGGTCGAGAGCGAAGCGGGCAAAGGCACGACGTTCACGGTGCGCGTGCCGTGCGACGCCGAGATGCGGCCAGCTCCGACGCCTCCGGCTCGGGCCGCCGTCGGCTGACTACTTCGCGGGAGTGGCGAGCGCCGTGAGGTACTTGCCCGAGAAGCACGCGGTGCAGAACGACTTGCCGCTCGAGTCTCCAGCAGCCGTCACCAGGCCCTGCTCGCTCAGGTACCCGAGCGAATCAGCCGTCACGTAGCGGGCGATCTCGTCTCTCGTGTGCGAGGCCGCGATGAGCTCCTGACGGCTCGGGGTGTCGATGCCGTAGTAGCAGGGCCACGACGTCGGCGGGCTCGAGATGCGCAGGTGCACTTCTTTGGCGCCCGCGTCCTTGAGCATCTTGACGATCTTCCGCGAGGTGGTGCCGCGCACGATGGAGTCGTCGACCGCCACCACCCGCTTGCCCTCGAGCGTCGAGCGCACGGGCGCGAGCTTGAGCTTCACGCCGAAGTGCCGAATCGACTGCTGCGGCTCGATGAAGGTGCGCCCGACGTAGTGGCTGCGAATGAGGCCGACGTCGTAGGGCAGCTTCGCCTGCTCGGCATACCCGATGGCCGCCGCGACGCCGCTGTCTGGCACGGCGATGACGACGTCGGCCTCGGTCGGTTGCTCGCGAGCCAGCTGCATGCCGAGCTTCTTGCGCACCTGGAAGACGCTCTCGCCGAACACCTGCGAGTCGGGGCGCGCGAAGTAGACGAGCTCGAACACGCAGCGGCCCGGCGGGCGCTTCTCGAAGGGGAACGAGCTGCGCAGGCCGTTGGCGTCGATGACGACCATCTCGCCGGGCTCGAGCTCGCGCAGGTACTCGGCCTCGATGAGGTCGAGGGCGGTCGTCTCGCTGGCCAGCACGTACGCCTCTTTCAACCGGCCGAGCACGAGGGGGCGAAAGCCGATCGGGTCGCGCACGCCGATGAGCTGCTTGTCGGCGAGGAAGAGCAGCGAGAAAGCGCCGGTCGTCTGGCGGAGCGCCTCCACCACGCGGGCCTCGAGCGTGGGCGCCTTCGAGCGGGCGATGTGGTGGACGATGTTCTCGGTGTCGGAGTCGGACTGGAAGATGGCGCCTTCGCCTTCGAGCGCGTGGCGGGTCGCGTCGGCGTCGACGAAGTTGCCGTTGTGGGCGACGGCCAGCTGACCGCCCGCGAACGACACCTGCAGCGGCTGGGCGTTCTTCAGGTGGCTCGAGCCGGCCGTCGAGTACCGCACGTGGCCGATCGCCATGGAGCCGGGTAGTTGCTCGAGCACGGGCTCGGTGAAGGTGTCGGCGACCAGGCCCATGCCGCGAAAACTCCGAAGCCGGGTTCCATCGCTGGTGACGATGCCGCCCGACTCCTGCCCGCGATGCTGCAGCGCGTGAAGTCCGAGGTACGCCAGGTTGGCTGCTTCATCGTGGCCGTAAATGCCGAAAACGCCGCACATGACGCCGGTTTGACCAGACTTCGCCCATTGGGACAATCGGGGTATGGGGAGGTAGCCGCAGGGCGTTCTCAACGAACGGAAAATGCTGCTGAGAAAGGTTGCACACGGTGCCGCCGAGCGGGGTCCAGTCAACAGGACGGGTCAGTGACCTGTACCGAAAGTTTGGGCCGGCGATCTACTCGCGGTGCCGTCGCCTCTTGAAGGACGACGCCCTCGCGGAAGACGCCACGCAGGAGGTCTTCGTGCGCGTCATGAAACACATCGAGGCGGCTCCGGACGACAGCGCGGCGCTGGCGTGGATTTACCGGATCTCGACCAACTACTGCCTCAACCAGATTCGCGATCGCAGCCGGCAGGCCGAGCCGACGGCGCCCGAGGAGCTTCCCGAAGGCGAAGGCGAGACGCTCGAGCCGCAGATGCTCGACCGTGAGATGGCGCTCAAGCTGGTCGAGCGTACGCCCGAGAAGCTGCGTGAGACGGTCGTTCTCTATTACGTCGACGGGCTCGAGCAGGAGCAGGTCGCCAAGACGCTGGGTATCTCGCGTCGCACGGTCATCAATCGGCTCCAGGAGTTCCAGGAGCGCAGCCGCAAGTTCCTTGCACGCGATGGTGAAGGAGGTGTCGCATGACGATCACGAATGCCCGTGGGCACCTCTCGAGTGAGACGATCGATCTCCTCCTCCTCTCGGCGCTGAAGGCCGACGAGGCGAACGACGCGAAGGCGCACATCGACGGCTGCGGCCTCTGCAAGCAGCGCTGGGTCGAGCTCAACGAAGACAGCCAGAAGTTCAAGCAGTTCGTCTTCGCGCGCACGCTGCCGCAGGTCGAGGCGCGGTTGAACGAGTCGAAGCAGGGCTTCTTCGAGCGCTTCAAGTTGCAGTTCGTGTTGCCCGCGCTGGGGCTCGCGACGGCCGCTGCGGTGGCGCTGACGTTCTCGGCTGGCCCGGGCACGCAGACCGAAGACGACGTCTACATCGGCGTGAAGGGCTACGAGCAGACGTTCGAGGTCTTCGCGCAGCGTCAGCAGGGCACCGCGTTCGCGCTCAAGCCGGGCACCGCGCTCAAGCCGAAAGACCGCATTCGCTTCGTGGTGAACCCCGGCCACGCGAAGTACGTGCTGGTGGCGTCGGTCGACGGGAAGGGCGCGTTCAGCGTGTACCACCCGTTCGGCGCCGAAGAGTCCGAGAAGATCGCCGGCCAGGTTCCGCGCAAGCTCGAGCTTGGCAGCACGGTGGAGCTCGACGACACCATGGGCACCGAGAAGCTGCTGGTGGTGCTCTCGGACGCGCCGGTGAAGGCCGAGGCGCTCAAGGCGGCCGTGGCTGCGAACCCCACGGCGCCGAAGCTCGAGGGCGCGAAGGTGCTGACTCAGGAGTTCGTGAAGGTCGCCCCGTGAACTCGCTGCTGAAGCGGTCGGTGATTCTCTCCCTCGTGCTGGCGAGCGCTGCGTTCGCCGACACGCGACGCGTGGCCATCGTCGTCGGCAACAACGCGGGCGGTCCGTCGATGCCGCCGCTGCGCTTCGCCGAGTCCGACGCGGGCAAGATGGCGCGCGTGCTCGTCGAGTTGGGCGACGTGAACTCCGACGACGTGCTGTTGCTGCAGGGCCGCAAGGCCGCTGACGTCGAGCAGGCCATCGCCGACGCGCGCGATCGCATCGCGATGTTCAAGCGTGCGCCCGACGTGCGCACGGTGCTGGTGTTCTTCTTCTCGGGCCACTCCGACGGCGAGTCGATGGAGCTGGGGAACGAGAAGCTCACGTACCTGCGGTTGAAGGCCATGCTCGCCGGCTCGGGCGCCGACGTTCGCGTCTCCATCGTCGATGCGTGCAAGTCGGGCGGAGGCCTTCGCGAGAAGGGCGGCAAGGCTGCCGACGCGTTCACCATCAAGCTCGCCGACACCCTGCAGCAGACGGGTGAAGCGTTCATCACCTCGAGCGCGGCCGATGAAGCGGCGCTGGAATCGAACGAGGTGATGGGCAGCTACTTCACGCACAACCTCATCTCGGGCCTGCGGGGCGCGGCCGACTCGTCGGGCGACAAGCTGGTGACGCTCGCCGAGGCGTACAAGTACGCGTACGACCGCACGGTGAGCGCGACCGCGGCGTTGACCGCCGGAGCGCAGCACCCCTCGTACGACTTCCAGCTGTCGGGTCAGGGGGAGCTGGTGCTCGCCTCGTTGCTCAAGCCCTCGTCGGTGCTCGTGTTGCCCGATGGCGCCGACCGCTCGCTGGTGACCGACGTGTTGCGCGATCAGGTGGTGGTCGAGGCTCCCGGAAATGCTGCGAAGGAGTTCGCCATCGCTCCCGGTGAGTACGCGCTGCGGCTCTTCAAGGGCGGGCAGGCGTTCGCGGGTCGCGTGAAGCTGAACGATGGGCAGAAGCGCACCATCGCATGGGGCGAGCTGACGCCGGTGACGTCGTCGGTCGTCGTCGCGGCGAAGGGTGGCGGCATCGAGGTCTCGCAGCAGATGGACGCGAAGGAAGACACCGCGCCGATCGGTTTGTCGGTCGCGATGGGCGTCACCGGCCGCGTGACGGAGTGGGCGCCCAACGACTCGACCGGCCTCAAGTACCAGCTGCGCGTCGGGCTCGATCCGCTCAGCACGACGTTCGGTGGCTTCAACCTCTTTGGTCGGCCTCGGCTGGGTCGTGTGCGCGTGGCGGGAGAGCTGACGCTCCACCTGCTCGGTGAAGCGACGGGCGAAGCGTTTCGGCGCAACGAGTACGGCCTGCAGTTCCGCGTCGGTTATCGGCTCGCGTTCGAGTGGTGGCGGTTGCACCTGGGCGTCGGCGTCGAGGGCGGTGGTGGCTTTCTCGCGACGTCTGATGCGGTCGTTCGCCCGACGGGCGTGCTGGGGGCGGCTCCGCGCGTGACGTTGCGTGCTCGCGTTGCCGGGCCGGTGTGGTTCCTGGTCGAGGGTGACTTCCCCATCGTGGCCGCGCCGTATTCGACTGATGGCGTGAACGTCTTCCTTCGTCCGTACGCGTTCGCGGCGGCGTCGGCCGGCTTGCTCGTCTCGTTCTGATTCGTCTCTTGAACGACGAAGGCCGACCCTGTGATGGGCCGGCCTCTTCTGCGTCGCGGGGAGCCGATTTCAGAAGCGCTGCTGGCCGTCGTGCTTCTGCATCGCGATGCGGTGGCTCAGCCGATCCTGCTGGGCCTGGTGGTGGGCGCGCTCGGCAGGCGTCATGCCGCCACCATCGATGCGATCGCGGGCGATCTGCCGATCGATTCGGTTGTGCTGCGCCTGAAGACGATGGGCCTCGAAGCGGTTCAGCTCACCCGAGCGCACGCCCTGGTTGATGCGCGCCTGCTGGTTGCACGAGCGCACGCCGACGGGGGCCGCGAGAATCGGAGTCGAGAACAGCACCAGCATCGCCACGAGGGTCTTCATCGTCCTGCTCCTTCAAGTGCAGCGGGTTCGATGAAGAGAACCCGGGGCCTTCGAAGAAGTTGCGGTGGGCATCATGGACAGGGCTCGGCGACCCGCACGGTGATGGTCTTTCCGACCTGATATTCCTCGAAGATCAAACTGTTGCGCTGCGGTTCGAACCGCCAGATCCGGGCGCCGTTCACGATTGCGGGAGTGACCACGCCATCGAGCTCGACCTGAATCCACGAGGCCTGAACGTTTGGCGTCGAGAGCAAGAACTCCTTTCGGGGCCCGTTCCACGACAGCGTTCCGGTCGACTCGCAGAGGGCGAGGGTGCTGCCGCGCGAACGGCGAGCGAGGTCGGCGTAGAGCGGCGAGGCCGTCGTTTGCGCCTGACAGCCGTCGGTCCCCAGCGCGTTCGGCCCGTAGGAGAAGAAAGAAAACGGCCGATCGCCGAGGGCGTTCTGCAGGGCGGTCAAGGCAGCTCCACCATCGAGGCTCGTCGAGTCCTGCTGGGTGGTGAAGCACATCAGGTACAGCGGCACGCCGTCGCGGAGCAGGCCGCGGTTCGGGCCCGAGAGACGTGCAGGCTCCAGCGCCCGCAGGAAGCTGTCGATGCACGAGGGCGCATCGCTCTGTGGCGCGCGATGGAGCAGCACGCCGAGATCCTGTTTCCACTCGGAGCTCGTGGTGGCGACGACACGAACACCGGCGTCGGTCGCGAAGAAGTCGCCGCCCTCGGCGGAGATGACGGCGAACTGGAGATCTTGAACGGGCGAGCCAATCGCCCCGGCGATGAAGGTTCGCTCGAGGTGCGCGAGGCCGGGCTCGATGGCCGGACCACCCGCGACGCTCACCAGCGCGTCGTACCGAATCGCGGGAGGCTCGCGGAAGGTGAGCGTGTCGTCGACTCGCGGCAGGGTCCATGGGCTGAACTGAACGGCTTCGGTCCACGTCAGGTCCGCGCGCTCGATGACTTCGTAGCGCATCGATCCGAAACCCCCACCCGTGCGGGCCGTGTCATTTGTCGCGAAGAACGTCAGCTCGCCGCCCGGGGGCAGGAGGCTCGGCGTCGCCAGTGGGCCGCGAATCGTGACGTCGCCAGGCCGAGCGCTGGCCGTGACTCGAAGCGGAAGCTCACAGACATTGCGCAACACGAAGCTCTTCTCGGGCGCCGCGCAGCCTCGCTTCGTCTCTTCGAACTGAACGCGGCTCGCCTCGATGCAGCGGCTGGACAACGCCAGCGCGACGCGCGAGTTGTCGTTGAGCACGGGCACGATGAGTGTCGCGGGTGGTGGTGCTCCATTGGTGCTGATGCGCGAACGAACGACGACGCGCTGGCCGGGTCCCACCGCGCGGTTCAGCTCTGGCGGAGAGAGCACGCCTCCAACGTCGCCGCGCACGAAGGGCTTTCCGAAGTAGCACTCGGTCATGCCTTCGTTCTCCAGCACCACGTCGGAGTCGAACTGCCGCCCCACCCACTTCAGGCGCGTGGTGCACGACGGTGGCGCCACACCAAGCGCGCTCACGTGCACCACCGCGCCGCCCACCGAGAGCTGCCACGACTTCTCGCCGGGTGCGGTCAACGTCACGCGAACCAGGACCCGCTTCGACGCGCCAGCCTCGAGCGTTGGAGCGCCATCGAGCCGCGCAACGAGTGCGCTGTCATTCGGCGTCACCGAGAAGGCGACAGCCCTCGAGCGCGTTGACGGGTTCGTCACCGTCACTTCGCCTTCGACGGTGACCGTTCTGCCGGTGAAGACGAGCTGACTGCCGAGCGCGAGCGACTCCGACGAGACCGTCAGGGGCTCGAGCGGGGTGCTGCAGGCACTGATGAGAAGAACCAGGAGAACGCGACGCACGCCTCACCGTCACACGGGAGGCGCGAGCGTTTCAAGCCAACGACGGACTCAGAACTTGATGCCGAACACGCCGCGGAAGGCCTGTGCGTTCACCAGCGGAGCAGCGGCTCCGTTCGTCTCGCGGTTGAAGCCACCGAGGGGGAAGAGAATGCCGTACTGCGCCTGCGCGTAGAACCCGTCTTCGGTCTCGTAGCGGGCACCGGCGTTCAGCTCGATGCCGAGGTTCGGGTCGACCGCCTGCGTGAGGTTGCCGCCCGACGGCGTCGACTCGGCGAAGATGGCGCGCGAGTAGATGCCGGCGCCGAAGATGTTGAGGCCCTGCGTGATGCGGTACTGCACCTTGGGCTTCACGTAGAGGCTGTCGGTCACCCCGCCGAGAATCTCTCGGTAGAGGATCATGTCGACGCGGTAGTCGCGGTTGAAGCGGAAGTTGCGAATCGTGTTGTCCGAGCAGCCGCCCATCGGCGAGCAGCGGTACTGCGGGCCGTCGATGTCGCCCGCGAGGCCCGAGCTCTTGCGGCGGGGCGCGTTGCCGAAGCCCGGCGCGTTGTCACCCGACGCGAAGCCGACCTCGCCACCGATCTCGAGGTCTCCGTTGAGCAGCTTGTACTCACCCTGCACGACCGCCGCGAACTGCCACACGTCGAGGCGCTGGTTCTCGCCGGGCTGGAGCGCGTTGGCGCCCGAGAGCGCGCGGTTGCCCAGGCTGCCGAGAATGGCGGCGAACTCGCCCTCGAGACGGAAGTTCTTTCGCTCGAGCTTCGCCCATACGTCGGGGATGAACAGGTTGGCCTCGCGACGCACGTACGCCGCTGCGCCGTTCTCCTTCGCCTGGTTGGTGCCGTCCTGCGTGAAGGGCTGCGAGAGGGCGTCGACCGAGTCGGTGCGCTGATTGCGGTAGCTGAAGTGCAGGCCGTAGTTGAAGACGGTCTGGCCAGAGTCGAGCTTCGCGCGCGCCTCGGTGTCGGTGTCACGCCGCGCGACCGCGATGATGTAGTTGATGCCGTCGTCGTAGTTGCTCAGGTTGAACGGCTGACCGCCCTCGGGCAGGCGCAGCGAGGTGGTGCCCGTGATGTTCACGTCGAGCATGGGCGTGATGTAGAAGCCCGCGAACGGCTCGGCGGTGAAGCTGACGCGGTCGACGGTGTCGCCCCAGTCGTTGTCGATGCCATTGCCGTCGTTGTGCAGCATGCCGAGGCCCCAGTGGCTGCCCATGCGGCCGAAGCGAAGAATACCGACCGGCGTCGAGACCTCGCCCCAGACGCGCTTCATCATGATGGAGTCGTTGAGCGAGTTGACGCCTGCGCGCGGTGCCGTCTGCGACTGGCTGAAGATGGAGAACTCGTTGCGGTCGCTCCAGTAGCCGCCGCCGTTGCGCGAGTACGCGTAGTCAGGCGTCGAGCCCCAGACGATGTTGTCGAGCGCGTCGATCTGCGTACGAATGCGAACTTCTTCCGAGATGTTGATGGTCGGCTCGAAGCGGAACCGCATGTTGACGCCGACGTTGGTGCGCTCGGTGGCGGAGTTCGGGTTCGCGGGCCAGAGGCTGTAGCCGGCCTGGTCGGGGCCGGAGCCGAGGTCGAAGCGCCAGAAGAGATCGGGGCGCATGCGCAGGTAGCCGTCGAAGGTGACGAGCTCGAGCTTGCGCTTCTCGTCGACCCAGTCTTCCTGCCAGCCCTGCGCGACCGACTGCGTCGCGAGCTGGGCGCGCATCTCTTTGCGAAGGTCGTCGACCTCACGGCGGGCGGCGTCGAGCTTCTGCTCGAAGTCACGTCGCAGCGACTCGGTGTCTTGCGTCGCGGGGGCGGGCGAAGACGTCACGCCGCCATCGGCCTGGGCCCAGGCGGACGAGGTGAACAGGACCAACAGCGTCGATACACTTGCGCGAAGCATCACGCCGAACCTCGTAAGCCGCCCCTCATGGGGTGGTCAAAGGAAAACCCGGCTGATCACGAGGGAATCACAGGACGATTGCTGTCTTTCCGGTTCGACTCCGCCGTCGCGAGCCACATTCGCCGCGGCACGGGTCCGAAGCTCACTGCAGGAGCCGCC
>JAACJQ010000005.1 GCA_016879935.1 Archangiaceae bacterium
CGGAATGCTACCGAGGTAGCAGGGCCGAACGGCATCGAGCGCGCTATCGTCGAGGGCATCGATGGCAGACGCAGACGAAACGCTGGCGGCCAGGCTTCAGCGGGAGGGCGCCCTGAGCCTCGAAGACGTGCTCCGCGTGGTGCCGCCGATCTGCGACGTGCTCGTGAAGCTCGCCGATGCAGGAGCGCCGTCGACCGTCACCCTCGCGTCGGTGCACCTGACTCCGGGCGCACCACCACGCGTGACGCCCGTGCCTTTCGAGGGCGAGCCACGGGCGCTCGTGAAGCAGGTCGCAGCGCTCACGTACGAGCTGCTCAAGGGGCTGCCTCCACCGGAGTCGCCGACCAGCGCCGACTTCATCGGGTTGCGGCCCGAGGTCGTTCGCCCGGTGCACGCGGCGCTCGCCGGCACCGGCGCCTCCGATCTCCTCACCTTCGCGCGACAGCTTCGCTCGCTCGGCTCTGGCGGCACGGCGCAGGTCGAGAAGATCGTGGTGCCTGACACGAAGGTCTCCGACAAGGCGCCCGCCCTCGGCACGTCTGGTCGCGTGGGGCAGATCTTCGGCGCCTACCAGCTCGTGCGTCGCCTCGGAGAAGGCGGCATGGGCGAGGTGTACGTCGGCCGGCACACGCGCCTGGGGCGAGAGGTCGCCATCAAGGTGTTGCGCGACGAGTACGCGGCGATGCCCGACGTCGTGCAGCGCTTCTTCCAGGAAGCGCGCGTGGTGAACGATCTCAAGCACCCCAACACGGTGGAGATCCTCGACTTCGTCGAAGAGCCGGGCCGCGTGTACCTCGTGATGGAGCTGCTCGAAGGCCGCACCGTCGCCGAGCTCGATCAGGAAGAAGGCCCGCTGCAGGTGGCGCGCATCGCGAGGCTGCTCGCGCAGGCGTGTGGTGCCCTCGAGGCGGCGCACCAGCTCGAGGTGATTCACCGCGACATCAAGCCCGAGAACCTGTTCGTGCTGCGCGACGAGACCGTGAAGGTGCTCGACTTCGGCGTCGCGCGACGGCTGACGGGAGCGCCGCAGACGCAGGCAGGGCTGGTGCTCGGTACGCCGTTCTACATGGCGCCCGAGCAGGCCGCGGGGCGGGCCGTCGATGCTCGCGCTGATGTCTACGCGCTCGGCGTGACGCTGTACGAGCTGCTCTCGCGCGAGTCGATGAGCACCGTGACGACGCCGCAGCGACTGCTCCGCGCCGCGAGCGGAGAGCTGATTCCCAACGCGCTCACCACCCTCGTCGCGTCGATGCTCTCGCTCGATCCCGCGCAGCGACCCGCGTCGGTGAAGCAGGTGCGTGAACTGCTCGAGCAGATCGCCGCCGCCCCGCTGGCCGCTCCTGCGCCATCGACAGGTCAAGCGCTCGCGAACGCGGGGCTCGTTCAGCCGAAGTCCTCCTCACGGCGCTGGCTGGTGCTGTCGCTGGTGGCGGTCGTCGTCGGGCTCGTCGCCTTCACGCAGTGGCCCAGAGAGACGCCGGCGCTGCCTGTCGTTCCCCCGCCTCCGCCACCTGTCGCCGTGACTGCGCCGCTCGAGAAGGTAGCGCCAGCGCCTCCCGAACCAGGCCCGAAACCCGTGAAGCCGAAGGCGCTCGTGAAGCAGCAGCCCGCGCCTGAAGTGGCCCCCGTCGTGGCGTCGCCGCCGCCCGATCCGCTCGCCACCTTTCGCCCGCGCCTCGCCGACGTTCGCCGCCGCTTCGACACGCTCGTGCGCCGCTACGGACAGGACCAGCTCACCACCCTCGAGAAGGCGACCGTCGCCGAAGCGCTGGCGAACGCCGCTGGAGCGCCGACGCCCGAACTGGACGACGCGCTCACCGACGCCGAACATGCCCTCGCCGAAGCGGAGCGCCGACTCGGACGCTGACGAATGAGACCCCTCTTTCTGCTCGCCTTCCTCCTGCCGCTGCTGGTGCTCGCCGAACCGCAACAGCGCGTGCTCGTCGTCTCGTTCCAATCGCTCGGCGTCGAGCCCGCCGTGATGGAGCGCGTTGGCGACGGACTGCGAACTCAGTCCACCGCCGCCACCTGGAAGGCGCTCGACGCCGCCGAGACGCAACGCGTGCTCCGCGCAGCGACGATGTGTGGAGAAGATCTCGAGTGCCTCGCCACACTCGGCCAGCGCGCCGATGCCCGCTGGGTGCTCGCGTGGGGCTTCGGAAAGATCGGCTCCAGCTTTCTGTTCACCGCGCTGCTCGTCGAGACGCCCACCAGCGCGAAGCTCGCGACGTTCACCGAGAAGCTGCCGTCGATTCCCGATGACGCGGGCCCGCTGGCCCAGCGCGCGGTCGCGACCTTGTTCAAGGACGTCAAACGACCGGTCGTGCTCGAGCCACCGCCTCCGCCGCCCGTGCCCGAGCGCCGCTTCGTGACGCCCACCATCGTCAGCGCATCGGTCGCTGGCGTCGCCACCATCGCCACCACGATTCTCGGCGTCATGGCCGCGACCCACTACCCGCGCCTCGTCAACGCGCTCTCGGCCGATCGCCCCGCGCTCGACCGCACACAGCGCCTCTACAACCTGAGCGCCGACCTGAGCCTCGGCGTCGCCATCGCCAGCGGCGTCACCGCGCTCGTGCTCTTCCTCCTCGGCGCACCGGCGGAGGCGCCGTGAGGTTCTTCGTCTTCTTCGCGCTCACGGGCTGCAGCCTCATCTTCGACCCGTCGAAGGTCTCGAGTTCGGGCTGTCCGCTCACGCCCGAGCGTTGCTCCGCCCCAGACAACGCGCGCTCGATCTGCGCCGACACGGCCTGCAGCTTCGAGTGCCTCGAGGGCTTTCGCGACGCCGACGGCATGCCGGGCAACGGGTGCGAGGTGGCCTGCCCACCGCTCGTGAGCCCCGCCTCGCTCACCGTGACCTCCCGGCCCGACGGCACCACGCTCGACTGGCGCTTCTCGGCCGTCGCCAACGCGAAGGCCTATCGGCTCTGCACGTCGGTCTCGGCGGGAACGCCCACGTGCGTGACCATCGACGCGACCTCGTGCGGCGCCAGCTCGTGTCAGACGCAGACGACCGGCCACCCGACGAAGGTGCAGGTCTTCGGGCAGGTGCAGGCGATCAACGCGTGCGATGGGGCGTCGGTCGAGGCCATGGCCGCGCGCACCACGGGCTTCACGCAGCGGGTCACCGACGTCACCTCGTGGGGCAGCGACTCCACGTGCATGCCGATGCCCTCGGTGTCGGGTGACGTGCTCGCCGTCGAACAGTCGGCCTTCTGCTCCGGGAGCGGGCCGTTTGGTGACGAGCTGTGGCGCAGTGGAACGTTCGAGGTCGAGCTGCGGCCGGCGGGCATGCTCGGCCCCAACGCGATGGGCGGCCTCGTGTTCTCGAGCGGCACGCGACGCATCGACGTGCTGGTCGGCACGCAGACCATTCCCGTCGGCCAGGGCTCCACCATCGTTCGCGAGTCGCGCAACTCGGCGGCCTGGCAGTTCCTCGCGACGTCTGGCGCGGCGCTGGTGCCCGATCAGTGGAACAAGCTGCGCGTGGTCGTGAAAGGCGAGCTGTGGTCGGTGAGCGTCGCGAAGCCGAACGAGCAGCTGCGCGAGGTGATTCGATACCACGACGGGTCGAGCACGAACGCGGCGTGGCGCCCGGGCCTGCACGTGCTCACGCCCAACCTCTTCGCCGCGGGCCGCATGGAGTTCCGCAACCTCACGCTGAGCAGCGCCGACGAGCTGCCACCCACGGGCCCCACGTCTCAATCGTGGAGCTTCTCGGTCGCAGGCGCGCAACCACCGGTTCGCACGACGGGCAGCACCGGCACCCAGCTTCGCTACGAACCGTGTCCGGCCTTCACGGCGGCAGCGGCGTGCACCGGCCCGACGATGTGCACACCTGCGCCAGGCACCACCTGCGCGCGCGTCTCGAAGGGCGCCATCAGCGGAGGCACCCTCACCTTCGATCTCCCCACGGGCCTCGACACGCGCCAGCCGTGGAACCTGCGCTTCCGCTTCGCGCCCGCTGCCGATGGTGGCTACTCGCCGGGCGCTGCCCTCGCGTTCTCGGCCCAGGGCGCGCTGCTCGAATCAGAGAACGCGCTCGACGGCGGCGTTCGCGGCGTGAACGGCCGCTGGGGGCAGCCGCTCCTCGCCGACACCTGGAACGTCGTCGACTACCGCTTCGATCCCGCCGCGATGACGTGGACGGCGCGGTTGAACGGCCAGCTCGCCGCGCCCGCGTCCGCACGGTTTCCGCCAACGGGTTGGGACAAACACGTCGGCGCCGTGATGATCGGCGGCCAGAACCTCGAGGTCGTCGAGCTCTGGGTGTCCGACCTCACCATCAGCCAGTGACGGCGCAGGGCTTGCTCTGACTCCGTCACGTGAGCGCCCGACCTGAGTCTCCCCACCCGCAACCCGCGGCCACACCGCCACGGCGGCGCGCACAAACTCGCGAAGCCACTGGCCCGGTCGGACTACACTCACCGCCGCTCATGACGTTCCGGCAGCGCCTCTGGAAGTGGTTCAAGCGTTTGCTCGTGCTGGCGCTGGTCGGGCTGGTCGCTGCGCTGGGCGTCGGGCTGGGCTCGTATTTGTACTTCTCGAGAGACCTGCCGAGCGTCGAAGAGCTGCGCACCTTCAGGCCTCCGCAGGTGACGAAGGTGACGTGCCGTGGTGGCCCGGTGTGCGCCGAGTTCTATACGGAGCGACGCACGTGGGTCGACGTGAAGACCCTGCCCAAACACGTGCGCGACTCGTTCCTCGCGGCCGAAGACGCCGACTTCTACGAGCACCACGGCCTCGACTGGCTCGGCATCATCCGCTCGGGCATCAAGAACCTGATCCCCGGCGGCATGAAGTCGGGCGCCTCGACCATCAGCCAGCAGACCTGCCGTCGCCTGCTGCTGTCGACCGAGCGCACGCTGTCTCGAAAGATCCGCGAGTGGATTCTGACGCCGCGCATGGAGTCCGCGCTCACGAAGGACGAGATCCTCTCGCTGTACGTCAACACCATCTATTACGGGCACTCGCGCTACGGCGTCGAAGAGGCCTCTCTCTTCTATTTCGGCAAACACGCGAAGGACCTCTCGGTCGGCGAAGCGGCCGTCATCGCCGGCACCGTGCAGAGCCCGCATCGCATCAACCCGCTCACCAACATCGTGCGCGCGAAGAAGCGGCAGCGCTACGTGCTCGGCCAGCTGTGGAAGAAGGGTTTCGTGCCCCAGAACGTGGCCGAGGCCGCCATCGAGGCGCCGATCGTGCTGGGCCCGCGCCCTCCGCAGACGGTGGGTCAGGGCTACGCCGAAGAGGTGCGCAAGCAGCTCATCGCCCAGTTCGGCGAGAAGGCGGTGATGGAGGGCGGGCTCGTCGTCGACATCGCGATGGATCCGAAGCTCCAGGCTGCGGCCGAAGCGTCGGTGCGCAAGGGCCTCGAGGCGGTCGACAAGCGCCAGGGCTATCGCGGCCCGATTGGAGCGATCGACCCTGCGCGATTCGCGAAGCTCAAGCCGCTGCTCGAACAACGCCTCGCCGAAGCCGGTAAGCGCCGCCCCGACGAAGTGCTCGTCGCCGATCTCACCCCGCTCAAGGAGCTCACCGCGCCTACCGAGCCCGACGCCGACCCTTTCACCGAGCCCGAAGACGTCGACCCCGACGAGCCCATTCCCACCGAAGACGAACGCCTCGCCCGCGCGGTGACGGTGAAATCGCTGACCGACTCCATCGAGACGGTGGGCCTGGTGGCGAGCATCGACGCCGAGAAGAACCTCGCGGTCATCGATCTCGTCGGGCGCGAAGCCGAGCTCGCGTTCGACTCCGTGAAGTGGGCGCGGCGCCGCTCCGACACGGGGGTTGGCGAGGCGCCGAAGGCCATCACTGACGTCGTCGCGCCGGGTGAGCTCGTGCGCGTGCGCATCGGTCGTGCGCTGCCCGCCTCCACCCGCCTCGAGGCCACGCTCGCGCAGCTGCCGAAGGTGCAGGGCGCGTTGCTCGTCATCGAGCCGACGAATCGTGAGGTCGTCTCGATGGTGGGCGGCTACGACTTCACGACGAGCTCGTTCAACCGCGCGATTCAGGCGAAGCGTCAGCCCGGCAGCTCGTTCAAACCGTTCCTCTACGCAGCGGCGATGGAGACGGGCCGCTACACCCCCATCACTCGCGTGAACGACGCGCCAGTGCAGGTTCGCGACCCGTACACGGGCAAGGCGTGGGAGCCGAAGAACTTCGAGAAGGCCGGCTTCGACGGCGCCATCACCCTTCGCCAGGCGCTCACCCGCTCCAAGAACACCGTCTCGGCGCGGCTCATCGAAGATGTGACCGTCGACGGCCTCATCACGATGGCGAGGAAGGCCGGCATCAAGGCCGAGCTGCCGCAGAGCCTCACGCTGTGCCTCGGCACCGGCGAAGTGACGATGCTCGAGATCGCCAACGCCTACGCGACGATTCACTCGCAGGGTCAGAGCGCCGAGCCGATCATCATTCGCAAGGTGTCGCGCCGGAAGGAAGGCGGCGCCGAGCAGGTGTTGATGGCACGCGAGGCGGCGTTCGAGCAGACCATCTCTCCCGCGATCGCCTACCTGACGACCTCGCTCATGCGCAGCGTCGTCGAAGAGGGCACCGCCGTCGCCGTGCTCGAGCTCAAGCGGCCCGCCGCGGGAAAGACGGGCACCGCGCAGGAGTACCGTGACGCGTGGTTCAGCGGCTTCACGCAGAACTACGTCGCTTCGGCGTGGGTCGGCTTCGATGATCACTCGCCCATCGGCCCACTCGAGACCGGTGGTCGCGCTGCGCTCCCCATCTGGCTCGACTTCATGAAGGTCGCGCACCAGGGCGTGCCCGAGAGCGACTTCCCCGTTCCACCCGGCGTGGTGCAGGTGAAGATCGACCCCGTGAGCGGAAAGCTCGCTGGCTCGAGCGTGCCCGGCCGGCTCGAGTGGTTCCTCGAAGGCACGCAACCAACCGAAGAAGCGCCGCGCCCGGGCACCGTCGACCCGAACGACTTCATGCTGCTCGACAACCAGAAGGGCACGCGATGATCGGCCTGCTCTCGCTCGCGTTGGCGGCCATGCCATCGGGCGGGGGCTCCGTGCTCGAGCGCCTGTCCGACGACGTGCTGCAGAAGGTGACAGCAGCCGGTCTCGAGGGGCCCATCGGCGTCGCGGTCGAAGCGAAGGAGGCTCCCTTCTCACGCGCGCTGGGCACGGTGCTGTGTGGCCGGCTCACCCGCGCCAGGCTCTCGTGCGAGGTGGTCGACGCTGCGCCAGAAATCGCGGTGACGGTGGCGAAGCAGCACGAACTGGCGACGCTCGTTCGGCTGACGGTGACCGCCGATGGAACGACGCTGTTCGCGAAGGGCGACGCGCTCGAGACGTGGAAGAACTTCTGGGCTGGCGAGCAGCCGACGCGTGGGCCTCGCGCCGTGGCGATCGGGCTGACGTACGAGCTCGACGCCGAGGTCGCCGCGCTCACGGGCGTGTCCCTCACACCCACGCCGTCACCCGCCATTCCCCTCGAGCTCAAGCTTTCGTCGCTGGTACGGTGGAACACGCAGCCGATCGCGCTCGCGGCTGGCGATCTCGATGGCGACAAGCGCTCCGAGCTCGCCGTGCTGTTGAACGAAGAGCTGGTGGTGCTCTCGCCGGAGGCGAAGGTGATCGCCCGCTACGATCTCTCGTCGGCGCCGGCTGCGTCAGCGACGCCGCGTGAGCCCTTCGGAGCGATCGCCATCATCCAGAACCCACCCCGCCTCGTCGCGTGGTCGGGCCGTCGCGCACGCGCCGAGGTGCTTGCCCTCTCGGGGAACACGCTCAAACCGCAGGGCATGGCCGACTCCATCGCCGTCGACATGCTGACCGCGCGCCTCGAACCGGGACTGAACCGATTCCTCCCCGACGTGCAGGTGCAGGGTCGCCAGACACGCATGCCGGGAGGCTTTCAGGCCTCGTCGAGCCGCAACGGCGTGATGCTCGTCGTGTGGCCCGATGGAACGGGAACGGTGACGCGGCAGCTCCCGCCGACGGGCCGCATCGCCGACGTGGGCTGCGGAAGCGCCCTCGCCGACGTCGACAAAGACGGAGTACCCGAGCTGCTCGTCTCGACCGCGCGCACGTCGGGAGACGCAGACGAGCTGAGGCTGCTCCCGCTCTCGGTGGCCGAAGGGCTCGCGACGAACGCGCAGTCGACCCGCAGCACCACGCCCTCGTGGCAGACGACCCTGAAGGGCCGCGTCATCGTGATGACCGGCGCCGATCTCGATGGTGACGGCGGAGAAGAGTTCGTCTTCGGCACGTGGCTCGCGGACGGCTCGGGTGAGCTCTGGGTCGCCAGACGGGTGACCCCATGATCACCGACGCTCGTTCGATGCTGCGGCCATCAGTCGATGGGAGGCTGTTCGCCGTTCGCGGTGCTCACTCGACTGCGCCACGCCTGCCGCGAGCCGTGACATCACCTTCGTCAGAGCCGCCGCCGCGCCGAGCCGCACGACCGTCGCGAACGCCGCGCCATCGAAGGGCTTCGGGCTCGCTCCGCTCGGCAGTCGCGCGATCGATCGTGGCGAAGCCGGGGCCCGCTCACAGGTCGCTCGACGCTGCGGCGATCCGTCGGAAGGGGTGGGCGTTGGCCGTGCGGACCACATGCCACTCGGCGCACGCGCGGGCCTCGCAGCACCTGGCGAGCCGTTCCACGAGGAGGCGGTGACTCCATGACTCGCCTGCTCGTGCTGGCCCTCATCCCCTCACTCGCCTTCGCCGGTGGTCGCGCTCGCGCAGGCGGAACGCTCGAAGCTGCGGCCGTCGTGAAGTCGGCCCACGGAGATCCGCTCCTCGCCGACACGCCGCTCGAGGCCACGCTCAGCCAGCTGACGAAGCTGCCTCCGTGCAAGCTCGGCGAGCTGTCGCGGCCGTCTCCGCGAACGGTTCGACTGATCATTCGCACCGCCACCCGCGCCCAGGACGTGGTGACGAGCCTGCAGCACGTAAAGGAGTCGCCCTCGCCCTACCGCGCGCTGCTCGCGCCGATGAAGAGCGCCTCGGCAGTCGGCTCCAACGTGGTGGAGATCGAACTCGACGGCGCCGCGCCCGACTTCGAGGCCGTGCTCTGCCACCCGGTGCTCGCCGTCACCCCGTCGTACTTCGCGTCGATGAGCGATCGCCTCGTCGCCAACGCCGACCCTGCCCTGCCCCGCGCGTGGCTCGACGGCATCACCGTTCGCGCCACCGACGCCCGCACCGCCGAACGGCTCGTCGCCCAGCGGAAAGCGCAGGTGCTGCTCGGCGGAGAGAGCGGAGAAGGCGCGCTGCTGTACGCCACCTTCCTCGTGGCCGCCCCGAAGCTCGGGCCCGCCTTCGCGCAGGCGCTCGAGTCCTCCGTCGATCGCCCTGGCCTCACGCGGTTCTTCGTGCGCCCACCTGCGAAGCCGCTGTCGACGTTGATTCCGCCCGCCTCCGAAGGCCGCAAGTCGACGCTGAGTGACATCGTCTGGCCCACGCCGGCCCGCCCAGCGCCGCTCGCCACGCCGGTCGAGCTCACGCTCCTCTACGACGCCACGCTCGACGAACACCGCGCCGTCGCCGAGCGCCTCCAGGTGAAGCTCGGGCCCCTCGGTTATCGGCTCAAGCTCGAAGCACTGCCGCGTCGTCAACTCCGCGAGCGCCTCACCACGGGCCCCGACCTCGCGCTCGTCGGGCTGTTGATGCCGCCGCTCCCGGCACCGGCGTTCGCCCTCACGCTCGCGCTCGCCGGTGAACCCGCGCGCCTGTCGGAGTGGGACGCCTCGACCGATCAGGCCCGCGCCGACGCCGCCGTGGAGCGCGCCTCGAAGCCGATGCCCAACGTCTTCCCCCTCTTCGTGCAGGGCCTCGGCGTCACCACGACGCGCGAGGTGCAGCACCTCACCCGCGACGCCTACGGCCTGCCGCGGCTCGACGACGTCTTCCTCGCTGGAGAATGACTTCCGATGCGCCTGCGATGGACCATCGCGCTCGCCTTCATCGCGCTCGCCCTGCTGCAGGTGGCGGTCGTGGTGCCGCTCGCCTTGCGCAACCTGTCGCGTCTGCTCACCACGCAGCAGGAGGCCCGCGTCGATCAGATGATGGTCGCCGTCGACGCCGAAGCCGCGCGCCTGCGTGACGACGTGCGCGCCGCGATGGACGAGCTCGCCCAGAGCCAGGCCCTCGAAGACGTCGCCAAAGACGCCGCTCGTGTTCCGCCTCCGCCGCACGTGACGACCGCCGCCGCCACGCTCATGCGCCCGCGCAACCTCGACGTGCTCGCCCTGCTCGACGACGAGGGCCGAACGTTGTCGTCGGGGCATCTGCCCGCGCGCCTGGGAGAACCCGACGACCCCCTCTTCGCCGTGACGAAGCTGGCCGCGAAGCAGGTCTTCCCGCGCGAGGTCGAGCTCTCGTCAGCCTCGGGGCTGGTGCAGGCACCGGCGCTCGTGACCGCGCGCGCCATCGACTACGGCGATCGCCGCGTCTGGGCCGTTGGCGGTGTGCTGCTCGACGAAGCGCGCGCGAAGTCCCTCGCCCGGCTCACCGGCGCCCGCGTCGAGGTGCACGCACAGGGCAAGCTCGTCTCGGCCGCTGGCGACATGCCGCGCGCGCCCATTCGCCGCTCCGTCGACGTGGGCAACGTGGCCGAGGTGCGGCTCTACTTCTCGGGCGCAGACCTCATCGCCACCCAGTCGGAGGTGCTGCGCGCCTTCGTCGCCCTCGCCGCGCTCGGCTTTCTGCTCGCCATCGCCGCCGGGTTCTTCATCAGCCGCCGCGTCACCAGGCCGGTGGAGGCGCTCACCGAGGCCGCGCGGAAGATCGCCGAAGGCACGCCCGGCGTTCAGGTCACCCACGTGCCCGCCTCGGGCGAGCTCGCGACGCTCATCGCGACGTTCAACCGCATGACCGACGACCTGAAGACCGCGACCGATCGTCTCGTTGCCTCCGAGCGCATCGCCGCCTGGCAGGAGGTCGCCCGCCGCCTCGCCCACGAGATCAAGAACCCGCTCACGCCGATTCGCATGTCGCTCGAGACGCTGCTCGCCGCCAGCCAGCGCGGGCCCGTCGATGAGCGCTTCATGGGCATCTTCAAGGAGAGCGCCCACGCCGTGCTCGAGGAGGTCGACCGCCTCAAGCGCATCGTCGACGAGTTCAGCCAGTTCGCCCGGCTGCCGCGCCCGTCGCTCGCGCCGATGAACCTCTCGGAGGCGGCGCACCAGGTGATGTCGCTCTACGCACCGCACGATGGCATTCGCTACGTCACCGAGTTCGAGCCGGGTCTGCAGATCAGCGGCGATCGTGATCAGCTGACCCAGATTCTGGTGAACCTGGTGAAGAACGCCGAAGAGGCGATGGCGCCCCAGGGTGGCGGCACTGTCACAGTGAAGACCTTTTCGTCGGGTGGCGACGCGGTGCTCGAGGTCTCCGACTCGGGGCCCGGCATTCCAGCGGCGCTGAAAGCACGCCTCTTCGAGCCGTACGTCACCTCGAAACCGCAGGGCACCGGGCTGGGCCTCGCCATCGCGCTGCGCATCGCCCAGGAACACGAAGGGCGCCTGGTGGCCGATGATGCAGCCAACGCAGGCGCCCGTTTCAGGCTCTCTCTGCCGCGAGTGTCAGACCGTTAGCGGTGCGGCACTCCGGTCTCGGGGCCATTCGGAGCGAACGGCCGGCCCACCGTGATGGGGCGCCAGGGAATCGGGTCCTGCGGGAGGGCAACGGTTCCGGGAACCTGCGCCGACACGACCGTTCCCGTCGCTGCTGGCGGAGGGGCCACGGGCGCCTGAGGGCACGTTCCCAGCTCGGCACACGCCAACTGGAGCTCAGACCGGGTCGCGGCTGCGCCTTCAGGGTCTTACCCTTCGACACCCACGCCACACGCGCTCAGCGCCATCACTGCCAGAATCCCAACGACTCGAACCATCATGGAAGTACCCTTCTGCAACGTCGATGCCGAACCCGAAACCATCGCCTCACTCCTCTTCGTCGTCGTCGCCGGTGTCAGCATTGGCGGCTCCTTTGAGGGTGGGGTCTGCGTTGACGATCTGTGACAGGCGCGAGCGCTTCATCTTCAGCAGTCGCGCGGCTTCGGAGATGTTGCCCTTCGCCTCACCGAGCGCCCGCTCGATGCACTGCGCTTCGATCTCCTGGCGCAGGTCCTTCAGCGAGATGCCACGGGCGCGGGCCAGCTCGTAGAAGTCGACTGGGCCGGCAGGCGCGACCGCCGCGGGAGCAGCAGCCACCGCAACCGCAGCAGCAGCAGCCGGCGCAGCCACCGCCGCGCTCGCGACTGGAGCGTCATCCATCAGCGCTCTCAGCTCACCGACGTGGCTGAAGGCGTCGGGCGTGACGACGGCGCCCTCGGCGAAGATCGACGCCGAGCGCATCACGTTCTCGAGCTCACGCACGTTGCCGGGCCAGGGGTGACGGCCGAGCAGCGCGAGCGAGTCCTCCGACAAGCGCTTGGCGGGCTCGCCCTTCTCTGTCCCGACGAGGTCGAGGAAGTACTGAGCCAGCGTGGGCAGATCTTCGAGTCGGTCACGCAGCGGCGGCAGCTCGAGCATCACGCCCTTGAGCCGGTAGTAGAGGTCGGCGCGGAAGCGGCCCTGAGAGATGAGCGTCTCGAGGTCGCGGTTCGTCGCGCAGATGACGCGCACGTCGACCTTGATGGTGCGGCTGCCACCGACGCGCTCGAACTCGCGCTCCTGCAGCACGCGCAGCAGCGCCACCTGGGCCTTCGGGCTGATGTCGCCGATCTCGTCGAGGAAGATGCTGCCGCCATCGGCCATCTCGAAGCGCCCCTTGCGCTCCTTGATGGCGCCGGTGAACGCGCCCTTCTCGTGACCGAACAGCTCCGAGAGGAGCAGCTCTTCGACCATCGCGCCGCAGTTCACCTTCACCAGCGGCATGTGGCGGCGAGGCGAGAGGTTGTGGAGCGCTTCGGCGAGCAGCTCCTTGCCGGTGCCGCTCTCGCCACGCACGAGCACGGTCGCGTTACTGCGGCCGATGGGCTCGATCTGCTTGGTGATGCGCTGCAACGACTGGCTGCGACCGACGAGGCCGTACTCGCGATCGACCGTCGGCTTCGGCGTCAACGCGGCGATGGCGCGCGGCAACCGAAGCTCGGGTTCGACGGCCGCAAGCACCTCGGCGCGACGCGAGACCGAGAGGAACGCCGTACGACGCACGGGCGGAACGCGCTGCACGAGCTCTTCGAGCAGGCGGTTGGCGCGCTGGAACTCGGCCTGCGCCCCGGAGGCGTCGGCGGCGGCGATGCGCAGCTTGCCCATGAGGAAGTAGGTGCGAACCGGGCCCTCGAGATCGGGCCGGTCGAGCAGCGCCTCGCGGGCCCGCGAGGCCGCACGCGAAGCGCCGTGCAGATCGTTGAGGGCCAGACACAGCTCGCCACGCGTGAGCTCGACCTCGAGCATCGACGCCTGCGCCTGGGCGACGCCCTTGTCGACGCAGCGGCGGTTGAGCTCGACCTCGGCCTGCGCACGCTCGGACGACGCCAGGTGGGCACGCGCCTTCAGCGCTGCAGCGAGCGCCGCGTAGCCGTCGTTGCCGACCTTCTCGAAGCCCACGCGCGCCTCGTCGAGCCGGCGAATCGCTTCGGGCAGCTGACGCTGATCGAGCAGCACGGCGCCGAGGGTGAGCTGCGCGCTCGCCTCGAGGTACGTCTCCTTGAGGGCCTTCGCGCGGTTCAGCGCGTGCTCCGACAGCTCGGTGGCGCGCTCGAAGTCACCGAGGAAGTGGTGCAGGCGGGCCAGGTTCGAGGCCGCCATCACGACGTCGCGGCCCTGCGAGAAGCGCGAGAACGACTGCAGCGACCGCGAGAGGTGATCGAGCGCGAGCTCGAAGTCTCCCGACTCGGCATAGAGCGAGCCGAGGTTCGCATGAGCGACGGCGGCCACGCGACGGTCGGTCGAGGGCAGCGACTCCCAGCTCGAGATGGCCTTCTGCCGGTCGCCCTTCTTGTACGCAGCGACGCCCTCGTTGAGGCGGGCGAGCGCGGCTTCCTTCGTGTTGCCCTGCGCCTCGGCAGCTTCCGCGTTCTCGGAGAAGACCGAGAGCGCTTCACCGGCGTTGCCCTGAACGAGCAGCGCCTTGCCGAGCACGTTGCGGAACGCGAGGGCGTTGACGAGGTCCGAGGCGTTGTCGGTGAGCCACGCCTGCGCGCGCTCCATGGCGCCTCTGGGATCGCCCGAGAGCAGCGCCGACTCGGCGATGGCCGCACGAACCCGGGCATCGGAGGGCGACGACTTCAGCAACGCGTCGAGCAACGCGCGGGCACGAACCAGCTTGCCGCCCTTGAGCAGCAGCTTCGCCGCATCGAGCACGCGGCCCGCAGCGTCGGCAGGCGCGCCGAGCCGAGCCGCCTCGAGCGAACGACGGGCAGCGGCTGCAGACTCACCGAGCGCCGCGAGCACCTTCGACCACTCCGCCGTCACGGTGGCGCGGGTCGCACCATCGACGAGAGGGAGCACGCGCTCGTACATGAGCGAGGCGTCTTCGAGGGCGCCCTGACGAACGAGCAGCGCAGCCGCTTCGAGGGCCACGTCTGCGGCGTCCGACGGAGCGGTCTCGAGCAGCAGCTCGGCCGCGGGCAGCAGCGAGCCCGACACCGCGAGCACCATGCCGAGACGGCGCGCGGTCGAGGTCACCAGCTCTCGAGACAGCGTCGCGCGATAGGCCTGCTTCTCGGGGTCACGCCCGAAGCGCCACAGCGCGCGGCCATCGACGACGCGAACCATCGCCAGGCGCTCCCGCTTGAGCGCATCGAGAATCGCCGCGGTCGACGACGCTTCGGCCGCCATCGTCTCGGCCAGCATGTCGACGGACAAGGCCTCGGGGCTCACCGCGAGCACGTTCAGCAGTGCACGCTGGGGCTCGGGCAGACGCTCCACGCGCCGAAGGAAGAAGTCGGCCGCCGCGACCGGGCGCTCGAGCAGTTCGCCCAGCGCCTCGGGGTTCCCGCCCGTCACGTCGAGCAGCTTCTGGGCGACGTCACTGCGCGACAGGAAGGAGCGGATGCCCTCGATGTCGAAGCCCGACAGCGCCAGCGTGCGGCCCGAGATGCGGGAGACGATCTCTGCCAGCGGCTCGGGCAGCGCGTCGGCGTCGCGGAAGGTGAGCACGAAGAGGCCGCCCGCCTTCGACTCCGGAGTCGAGACGACGGCCAGCAGGTAGCGCAGCAGCTCGAGCGACGCGCGGTCGGCCTCGTCGAGATCGGGAAGAATGAAGACCGGGTTCGCGCGGCCCGAGAGCGTGACCAGCTCGGAAGCGGCGTCGTAGAGCGCGAGCCGGCGATCTTCGACGCGACCCTGCGCATTGCTCGAGCGCAGCGGCTCGAGCGCCGAGGCGAGCTCGCCAACCTTGGCCTGCGGAACGCCGGAGCGCGCGGCCGAGACGAGCAGCTCGTTCACCAACGGCGCCATCAGGCCCCACGTGCGGCGAACGTCGCGGCCACTGCCCGCTTCGAACACGGGCACGTTGCGCTTCGACACCGCCGCCGTCAGCAACGACGTCAGGTACGACTTGCCCACGCCGCGCGCGCCACGCACGAAGACGAAGCGCGGTCGACCCGTCACCTTCGCCTCGTCGTGTTCACGCAGCAGCAGCGACAGCTCAGCCTCTCGGCCAGACGCCTCCGCCGCGGGCTCACGCACCAATCTCAGAACGTCACTCGACATCGACCGCTCCCTTCCAACGACGGCGGGCACTCCACCCGAGAACCCGCGCCGTGAGAACCCCACCACCCCGCCACCCAACCACGTCAGGTGGCGGCGCTTACAGCAACCGACATGCCAATTTCCTGACGGGGCCGAACTTCCGCCCGCGTCGAAATCGGCGCGTCAATTCGATGGGTTGGAAGGAAAACTGAATGACACCCGAAGGAGCGGTGAGGCCGCACGACAGTCCTGCCGCGCGCGCCAGCCCCGCTGACCGAAATCACGTCAGTGTCTCGGGAACGTCACTCTTTGACTGGCGTGGCCTTGAGCGCCGCCTTGCCGTCCTTGACGTAGACCTGAAAACGAACGCTCTTGCAGTTGTACTTCTGCACGAGCTGCTCCTTGTTCTTCAGGAGCTTCGCCTTGAACTTGTCGTACGTGAGGCCGTCCGCCGGCTCCTTGCACTTCTCGCGGGTGGCGACGAACTCCTTGAAGACGTCCTGGAAGTGCCGCTCTTCGTCGAGGCCGGGCGCTGCAGCGCCGATCACCGAGCTCACCTTCGGCGCCGCTGACGTCACCTTCGGAGAGAGCGCCTGGCGTTCGCCCGTGTGGCCGGACGAGCCGGTCTGGCGCGCGGCCTTGATCAGCTCGGCGGGCACCGCAGCGACACGCGTCGCATCGGGGTTGTAGTCACCTTCGCCACTGCCCTGTTCATCGGGTGAGAGCTGCGCCGAGGCCATTGCGAACGGGTCCATTCCCGGCGGGGGCGCGTTCGAGCTCGCACCAGGCGCGGGCTTGAAGACCGGGTACGCCATCGTGCGAGCGCCCTCTTCGTCGTCGAACGGGTTGGCGAGAGGCGCGTTTCGGGCGGGAGGCGGCGCGGCCGGCGGAGGAGGCGCGGGCGTCGGCTGAAAGGCCGCCTGATTCGACGTCTGCACGGGCGGCGGCGGGCGCGAGGTCGGGTAGCTCGGCGGCGCGGCAGGCGCAGGCGGAGGAGCCGGTGACGGCGCGAGGCTCGCGAACGGGTCGGCCGCAGGCTCGTCCTCGAAGGGGTTGCTCTGAGGCTCGGGCTGGTAGGCGGGCGCCTGCGCGGTGACGGGCCGGGGCGGAGGCGGCTGCGAGGGCTGCGGGCTCGCGGGGAAGTTGAAGTCGTCGGGGCTCGCTTCGGGGCCGTGCTGTGGCGGCGCGGCCTCGACCGGCGCGGGCTCGACCAGCGCGGGCTGAATCGTGGAGCGGCTCGGAGGCGCGGGCAACGGCGGCGGCATCACCATCGACGCGCCCTCTTCTTCGCCGCTCTTGAGAAGAGCGGTGACGGCGATCGAGAGCAGGAACAGGCCGATCAACGCGCCGAGCCCGAACTTCTGAAAACCAGCCAACGCGATGAGATCTTCTGCAGACGACACGGTGGCCAGCACCTCGAACGGCGTGCCCGCGATGGGCCGGCGGAGCGCGAGCCGCTGAGTGAGGCTGCTCATCATCGGCAGCGCGATCGGGCCGACCTGCTCGATAGCGCCTTCGGTCACTGGCGTGATGGCGCCCGGCTTGAGCGACTTCACGAGCGCGTCGATGGCCGCCTTGTCACCATCGACCGCGATCACCTTGCCGTCAGCCAGCAGCGCGACGCTGTCGAGGTGCAGCTCGCCCTTGAAGCCGGTGAAGATCGTCTTCGGGTCGAGGAGCGGGGCTCCGACTGCCGCGAGGCCCGCCGACTTCACCTCGTTCTTGTCCGAGATGACCATCGGCAGCGCGAAGAAGAGATGCGGCGCACCGAACACGTTGACGATCGCGCCTGCGCCGCCCGCCGCGTTCACGGCCGCGACGTCGAAGCCCTCGGGAGGCGCCGCGCCGTCGGCAACGCCCTGGGCCACCAGCGCGCCGGCTTCATTCGACACCACCACCACCAGGCTGGCCTTGAGGGGTTCGCTGGCGCCATCGGTCGCGGCAGTTCGAACGGCGTTGAAACGATCGGCGGTCGGCGGCTCGACCTTCGCGGCCTTCGGGCCGGGGTTCGTCAACGCGTTCGAAGCGCCGAGCTTGAGCACCGCGCCCTGAAGCTCGGAGCGACGGTTCTCGAGGCGCAGCGCGAGGCTCGAAGGAACACCCGCCAGCGAGAGCGACGCGTCCTGCGTGCTGCGATCGGCACCGAGCGCTGGCGCGAGCTTGAGGCTCCAGCCGAACAGACCGAGCGCGACGAGGGCGAAGACCAGGAATTTGACGCGATTCATGCGGCTCGCATCTGACACCCAACCGGGGGTTGGGGCAATTCTTCATGGAGGTCACTTCCTCGCGAGTCGGCTAGCTTGCGCCCCATGAATCCACGCACCTTCACCGTGGCGACGACGACGACCGATCACCTCACCGCGCAGCGGTTGGTCGCGGTGCTGACCGAGGCGGGGCTCGACGCTTTCACCCGAGCAGGTGGCGCAGCCTCGTCGAGCGGACTGGGGGCGGCCGAGCGCGCCTTCTTCGACGTGCTGGTGGCGTCGGAGTCGATGGAGCAGGCCGCACCGCTGGTCGCGCAAGAGCTCGAGGCCATCGAGCGTGACGCCGCCGAAAACGAGAAGGCAGCCGAAGAAGAGGCGCTCTCAGGCGAGAACCCGACGGCGTAGCAGCAACAGCGCCAGCAGCACTGCCGAGCCACCGGGCGCCGAGCAGCCGCAGCCGCGAGCTGGTCGAGGTGGTTCGACCGACGCGTCAACCACGGGCGTTGGGATTCCCGCATCGATGGTCTCCGACCCAGCAGGAGCGCCTGCGTCGACCTCGGCCACGAGCGGAACCCCCGCATCGAGCCAGCCAGGCGTGCGCACGCGGTAGAGCGACACCCCTTCGACGGTCCACGCGCCGAACTCGAGGTTGCGCTTGAGGTACCGCTCGACCGGCTCGTCGACGACCTTCTTGAAGCTGCGCGAGGCGTGACGAAGAAAAGGCCCGCTCGGCTTCTGCACGAGCACGCCCACGTGGGTGATGCGCGACACGAGCCGGGGTCGGTCCGCGCGTACGACGACGACGATCAGTCCGGCTGGAGCGACCGACAACACCGCCGGCGCCTGTTCCGACGGCACGATGTCGATGAAGAACTCGCCCTTCGCCTGCGCTGCGGGTGACAGCCCGAGCCCCTTGCCGCCCTTCTCCTGCCACGTCGCCTCGGTGATGCGCTTCGAGACCCGCTTCGTGGCGGCCTTGCCGTACTCGCGGGTGACGTCTTCGAGCAGCCCGCGCGCGAGGTTCACGGGAAGCCACTGCGCCTCCATCACGTGCAGGCGGCCATCGAACGAGGGCTCGGCTTCGTACCGAATGTGGTTGAGCGTCTCGAGCACCGTGCCGTCGTCGGGAGCGAGCGCGAGCGCCATCGACTCCTCGACCATCGTCACGCAGTCGGCCGCGTCGTACCGGAGCAACGGATCGGGGTCGTGCCCTTCGCCTTCGCCGAGCGGCGAGAGGACGTAGGGGGTGCCGAGAAAGCCCTCGGTCGCCGCGAGGAAGCGCGCGTCGACCGGCAACGACTTGAGGGTCTGAATCTGCTCCGCGCGCGCACCGCCGTCGAGCGACTGCCACGGCGCGACGGCGACCAGCGCCATCACCACGAAGGTCACTTCAGCCCTGCCTTCTTCAAGATGCTCGCGCGCTGATCATCGGTGAGCCGGAGCTGCTCGAGCTCGGTCTCGTAGACGAGGCGATCGTCGGTGGGCGCCTTGTAGCTCTCGATCACCAGCCACTCGATCAGCTTCGCGTCTCCGCCCTGGGCGAGCAGCTTCGCAGTGCGCGCACGCACCGAGACCTCGGGGTCCTGCAGCATCGGGGTCAGCACCGGCGTCGCGACCTTCGCCGACGTGCCCTCGAACAGCATGACGCCCTGCACCCGCTCGTACTTGTCCTTCGAAGCCAGCAGCTTCTTCGCGGCCTCGAGGCCCTTCTTCGAGCCGAGCGCACAGAGCGCCTGCGTGGCGGCGAGGCGGGTCGATTCGCTCGAGGAGTCGAGCAGGCTCTCGAGCCCCTTCGCCTGTTTCGGATCACCGAGCTTGCCGACGCCGATGAGCATGAGCGCGCGCGTCTCGGGGTCGTCCTCCACCTTCGCGGCGGCCAGGAGATCGCCCGCACCCTTCGAACCGTTGATGGCGATGAGGGCCTTCGCTGATTCGCGCCGCACGCCGAGCAGCTTGTCGGTCAGCAACGGTGTCAGCACCTTCACGCTCGACGACTGCTTGAGGCGGCCCAGAATGCGCAGGCCGTTCATGCGAAACGAGAGATCGTCGGTCGAGCGCGCCGCGTTGGTGGCTGGCGTCAACAACTCGGGGTGCGGGGTGGCGATCTGGGCGAGCACCTCGAAGTACGCGTTGCGAACCTTCGTGTCGAGCGGCTGGCGCAGCGCAAACGCGAGCGCGTCGGTGGCGGCGGCCTCGGTACCGAGGAACGAGATGCGGTTGGCGGCCTGCGTCGCCGACATCGCGCCAGAGCCGAGCGCGCTCAAGACCTCGCGCGTCTCTCCCATCTTGTCTTTGGCGAGCGCGAAGGAGCCCAGCAACAACACGGCGAGCAGAGAGGCGCGACGGATCATCGCCAAAGAGGCTACCATCGCCTCCGGTGCGACACCTGTTCGTCGTCCTCCTTCTTTCGGCCTGGCCAGGGTTGGGTCAGTCGCGAGACATCAGCGCCCGGTGCCGGCGGCCCTGCGAGAAGTACATCGAGGGCCCCAAGGCGCGCGGGTCGTGTCTCAAGTGCGGGCTCGAGGCAGAGCAGATGAGCTGGCTCTTCAAGTTGCCCCAGGTTCCCGCTGGTGCGTACACCGACGACGACTGGCTGGTGCGGTGGAGCGCGTTTCGGGCCGAAGCGAAGCTGAACCCGAAGACGACGGCCGAACGTTCGCTCGCCAACCGGGTCGTCGAGGCGCAGGGCGAGGAACGCAAACGGTGGTGTCTGACCGCGCTGCTCGCTGCTGGAGCCCAGCCGCGCACGAGCGATGCCCTGCTCGCCGTTCGGCCCGACGCCGTGAGCGCCTGCAAGACCATCGAGGGCGCCGTCTACCTCGCCGGGGCTGACGAGCTGCTCTCGCCCGACGTCAACCACGCGCACGAGGCGCTGCGGCTCGTGTCGGCGGGCAGGGGCACCGGACCTGCACGTGTGGTGCTCGACCTCATGGCGGTGAAGCCGGTCGAGGCCGACGAGGCGCTCGCGAACCTGCTCGTGCTGCACGCGGAGCGGGGTGGGCCGCCCGTCGGGCTCGCGATTCTGAAAGACGCGACCGAGCGTGACGCGCCGCAGGTGAATCGGCTGCTCGCGATCTACTCGAAGCTGCGCGATCGCAACCGACCGCTGCTCTCGTCGACCGAGAAGGACGCGCGTCGGCAGGCCGTCGTCGCGCTGGCGCCCATCGCTCCGCTGAGTGCGTCGGAGCTCCTCATCGCGCTCAACGATCAGCAGGC
>JAACJQ010000214.1 GCA_016879935.1 Archangiaceae bacterium
AATCCACCTCGGCGAGACGAACGACGACACCTCGATGCGCTTCTCACCCGCGGCGATCAACGCCTCGATCAGCCGAACCTTGTCGGGCGTCGGCAACGTGCGCAGCTCGTTCTGCAAGCCGTCACGCGGGCCGACCTCGTAGACGTCGACCTTCTTGGGAAGGGCACCGATCGCACTCATGCGCGCGCCGGAATGTGCTCCTGAATCCACTTCACGATGTCTTGGGTGCTCGAGCCGGGCGTGAAGATCGCCGAGACGCCCTGCTCCTTCAGCCGCGGAATGTCGTCGTCGGGAATGATGCCGCCGCCGAACACCTTGATGTCGTCGGCCTTCTGGCCCCTGAGCAGATCGATCACCGCGGGGAAGAGCGTCATGTGCGCACCCGACATGATCGACATGCCGATCGCGTCGACGTCTTCCTGCACGGCCGCGCTGACGATCATCTCGGGCGTCTGGTGGAGGCCCGTGTAGATGACCTCCATGCCGGCGTCGCGGAGCGCCCGGGCGATGATCTTCGCGCCACGGTCGTGCCCATCGAGGCCGGGCTTTGCGACGAGAATGCGGAGTTTTCGGTCAGCCACGTTTCTGCGCTCCTACGATCTGATCAACCGACGCGTCAGAGAGTGCGCTTCCATCGACTGCGCCGTGCACCCACTGCACCTGGAAGCCCGCCGCGTCGAGCAGGGCCTCCCACTCGGAAACGGCATAGTAACGAATGAAGAATGATGCAGCCATGAAGCGACCATCGGGCAGGGTCAGCTCCCGCGTCAGCACGTCACGGCGGGTCGTCGCGTCGAAGCGCACCTGCTCCACCAACCGGGAGCCGTCGGGCAACACACCGTCGTAGCTCGCTTCGGGCTGGGCCAGCGGTGGGTTGGGCGAGCTACCGTGAATGATGAGCCAGCCACCCGGCCTGACGCATCGCGCAAGCTCGGCCAGCACCACGGGCACGGCCTCGTCGGCGAACGTTCCGAGCGTGTTGTACCAGCAGTACGCGGCTCCGAAGGCGCCAGCGCGAAACGGCAGCCTGAAGAAGTCTCCGCGCGTGACGGGAGCGTGGGCCTTCGCTTCGCCGAGCGACAACGCGTCGAAGTCGATGCCCATCACCCGGCCGGGCAGCTTCGGCGCCACCCGAGACAGGTGCCGGCCGTGCCCACAGCCCAGGTCGAGCACGAGCCCCGTCGCGCCACCTTCGTCGAGCCGCGCCGCGAGGTACGCGCCCTCGGCGTCGGTCACGTGCTCGGGAAGAAAGGGCCTCGTGGAGCGCAGGTACAGCTCACCGAAGAACCCCTTCGGGCCTTCAGTCGAGATCGTCATCCGTGTCGTCTTCGTCGAGCTCGGCGTGGGCCTTCGAGGCGTCGACCTTCAGACGGCCTTCGGTGTCCCACTCGAGGCGAACCCCGGGCGGCAGCGCGAGGAAGCGGATGATCTGGGGCACGCGGTTGGCGATCTCGGCCAGCGTCATCTGGCCCTCTTCGGGGCCGTCGTGCGTGGTGCGGCTGATGAAGCGCCAGCCTGAGTCTTTCGACGCTCGCGGCTCTTCCCGAATCGCGGTGAGGGCCCGCAAGCCGTGAACGAAGCCGCGAACGCGGGCGGTCGACGAATGAAACGGCGAGTCGCCGGTGAGATCGTGCTCCTCGAGCACCAGGCGCTGCTCGAGCGCACGAAGGAGCGGAACGGTGAGCGGCGCCCGCGTGGCCGTCGGAGCGTCTTCGACCGTCTGAACCTCGAGCACGCCCACGCCGGGAAACACCTCGGCGGGGAGCAGCTTCTGAATGATCGGTGGGTGCCAGCCGCGGAACGGGCCTCCAGCGTCGCCTTCGGCCGCGAAGAAGGTCAGCCGATCGAACCCGTAGGCCATCGACTGCCCGTGCTGCACACGGTGGCCGTGCTCCATGGCCCAGTCGGCGAGGTGGCCGCACATGAGGGCGGCGTCTTCGAGCAGCTCCTTGCCGCGAAACTCGAAGCTGATCTCGCGTTGATCGAGCTTCGACAGGCCGACCGTCTCGGCGCGAAACCCGTGCTCGCCCATCTCGGTGAAGCCGACCGAGAACAGATCCTCGGCGAGCGGCTCCTCGGCCAGCGCCTCGGCAGCCTGCTCGATGGGAAACGGCCACAGCCGCAGCACGTCGAAGCCGAAGCCCTTGAGGCCCGCCGTCGCCTCGAGGAACACGCGGCGCGCGTCACCGAAGAACGTGCCCGCCCCGCCCTTCACCTGCTTCGAGAGCGCCAGCAGAAAGGCGCGCTTCGGCGTGAAGCGGCTGAAGGTCTGCGTGTGCGGGCCGAAGAGCTCATCATTGCGGCCTGGCACCACCAGCTCGGGCAGCTCCGTGAGCAACACCTGCGTCGGGCCGTTGTTCGGCGGAGCGAAGGCGTCGGTGGGTGCGCCTCCATCGGAATAAATGACGAAGCAGCAGCGGAGCGTCGGCAAGGCGTCAACGAGTGTACAGCGTTCACCCGAAAACGCGAGGAACCGCCCGCCGTTGCAGGGCCCTGATCAGAAGATGCCGCCCTCGCGGTACTGGCCCCACACCTTGCGGAAGACGTCAGAGACCTCGCCCAGCGTGGCGTAGGCTTTCACGGCCTCGAGCACGGGCGGCATGAGGTTCAGCTTCTCGTCACGGCAGGCGGCTTCGACCTTCGCGAGCGCGGCGCTGACGGCGGCCTGATCACGCGAGGCCTTGACCTCGGCGAGGCGCTCCATCTGCTCGTGCGCGACCTTCTCGTCGATCTTCAGCAGCTCGATGTTGCTGTCGTCGAAGTCGGACTTGAAGGCGTTGACGCCGACGATCAGCCGATCACCGCGCTCGACCTCGCGCTGGAACTGGTAGGCCGACTCACCGATCTCCTTCTGCGGGTAGCCCTCTTCGACCGAGCGAATGATGCCGCCCATCTCGTCGATGCGCCGAATGTAGTCGAACGCGCGCTTCTCCATCTCGTCGGTGAGGTGCTCGACGTAGTAGCTGCCGGCGAGCGGGTCGACGACGCGATCGGCGCCCGACTCGTGCGCGATGATCTGCTGCGTGCGCAGGGCGATGGTCACCGCGTCTTCGGTCGGCAGCGCGTAGGTCTCGTCGAGCGAGTTGGTGTGCAGCGACTGGGTGCCACCGAGCACCGCGGCGAAGGCCTGCAGCGCGACGCGGGCGACGTTGTTGTACGGCTGCTGCGCGGTGAGCGAGACGCCTGCGGTCTGCGCGTGGGTACGGAGCATCATCGAGCGCGGGTCTCGAGCGCCGAAGCGGTCACGCATGATCTTCGCCCACATGCGGCGGGCCGCGCGGAACTTGGCGACCTCTTCGAAGAAGTCGTTGTGCACGTCCCAGAAGAACGAGAGCCGCGGCGCGAAGTCGTCGACGTTCATGCCGCGCTTCACGCCCTCTTCGACGTAGCCGATGCCGTCGGCGATGGTGAAGGCGAGCTCCTGCACCGCCGTCGCTCCAGCTTCACGAATGTGGTACCCGCTGATCGACACCGGGTTCCACTTCGGCATGTGCTGCGCGCAGAACTCGATCATGTCGGTGACGATGCGCACCGCCGGGCGTGGGCCGACGATCCACTCCTTCTGGGCGATGAACTCCTTCAGCATGTCGTTCTGAATGGTGCCGCCGAGCTTGCCCATGGGCACGCCCTGCTTCTCGGCGACCGCGATGTACATGCAGAGCGCGATGATCGCCGACGCGTTGATCGTCATCGACGTGGTGACCTGATCGAGCTTGATGCCGTCGAAGAGAATCTCGAAGTCCTTCAGGGTCGAGATGGCGACGCCTTCTTTGCCGACCTCACCCCGCGACATCGGGTGATCGGCGTCGTAGCCCATGAGCGCGGGCATATCGAAGGCGGTCGAGAGACCGGTCATGCCCTGGCCGATGAGGTATTTGAACCGCTTGTTCGTGTCGGCCGGGCCGCCGAAGCCGGCGAACTGGCGCATGGTCCACAGACGCGAGCGGTACATGGTCGGCTGGGTGCCGCGCGTGAAGGGGAACTCGCCGGGCACGCCGATCTCGTCGAAGCGCTCCCCTTTGCGATCGAGGGCCGTGAAGAGATCGGGCAGCGGAATGCCGGAGTCGTTCACGAACTGCGCCTTGCGCGTCGGCATCTTCTCGAGCGACTTCGAGAGCGTCGACTTGCGCCAGCGCGAGACCTCGGTCGACACCTGCTTGAGCGTCGTCGCGTCCCACGTGATGGCCGGAGCCTTCTTCGGCGCGGCCTTCTTCGCCGCCTTCACCACAGCCGCCTTCTTCTTCGCGACCGGCTTCTTGGCCTTCGACTTCGACAGGGAGACCTTCTTCGCGCTCTTCGCCATGGGCGGCCCAATAGCATCGGGGCCCCGGGCCAGCCAGACGATGGGTTTGCGGGGTGCGTCAGGCTCGCTTCGACCAGGCACCGAGGCGGGCGATGCCCTCGGTCAGCACCGGGTCGGTCTTGCAGAAGGCGAACCGCGCGAGGCCGTGCACCGACGGAGCGTGCTCGGGGCTGAAGAAGACCGACGGCGGAATCGCAGCGACGCCGGCCTCTTCGATGAGGCGTCGGCAGAAGGCGACGTCGTCTTCACCGCTACGCCGGAATCCATCCGTGCCGGCCATGACGAAGTAGCTGCCGTGCGGAACGAGGGGCTGAAACCCCGCCGTGCGCAGGCCGTCGACGAGCAGATCGCGGCGGCGCCGGTACTCCTGGGCGAAGTGCGTGAAGTACGAGTCGGGCAGTCGGAGCGCCGCAGCGATCGCCACCTGAAACGGGTGTGCGACGGCGAAGGTGACCCACTGGTGCGCCTTCTGCGTCGCCTTCACGAGTGGAGCCGGCCCGATCGCCCAGCCGATCTTCCACCCCGTGAACGAGAAGCTCTTGCCACCGCTCGAGAGGGTGAGCGTCTGCTCGGGTTGCAGCGTCGCCGGCCGCAGGTGCCGCTGCGGGGCGTACACGAGGTGCTCGTAGACCTCGTCGCTCAAGAGCGTCGCGCCGCGTTCGTTCACGAGTTGGTGAATGAGCACCAGCTCTTCCACCGTGAAGACCTTGCCCGTCGGGTTGTGCGGCGTGTTGACGATGCAGACCTTCGTCTTGTCGGTGAAGGCCGCGCGCAGCTCGCGTTCGTCGAACCACCAGGCGCCGTCGGGCGTCGAGGGCGCCCGCAGCTGCACGAACTTCGGCACGCCGCCCGCCATCTGCACGCTCGCGAGGTACGAGTCGTAATAGGGCTCGAACAAGACGACCTCGTCGCCCGGGTTCACCAGCCCCATGATCGCGTCGAAGATCGCCTCGGTCGCGCCGCTGGTGACGGTCACCTCGGAGTCGGGGTCGATCGTCTGCCCGTAGAACCGCTTCGAGTGATCGGCGATCGCCTGCCGCAGCGCCGGGTTGCCGGTGGTGACGCCGTACTGGTTCACGCCGGCCCGAATCGCGTCGAGCGCCGCCTGCTTCACCTCGTCGGGGCCGTCGAAGTCGGGGAAACCCTGGCCGAGGTTCACGGCCTTGCGCTGCACGGCGAGTCTGGAGATCTCGGTGAAGATCGTCGTGCCGAACGGAGCGACGCGGGAACTCTCGGGGGTCATGCGCCGCTGTTTGTCACGAACCCATCGAGAGCCACAGCATGACGAGGCCACCAAGTGTCAGCACCGCGCCGAGGATGATGCCTGCGACGCCGAGCTGCCTGCGCCGGGCGGCTTCGCGCTCCCGCTGGCGGTTGGTGGCCTGATCGACCGCCGAGGCTTCGCGAATGGCGCGCGCCGAGCGGGTGATCGGTTCGTCGATCTGGGCCGAGTCGTCGCTCACGCCGAGCACGTCACGCACGTGTTGAATGAACCGATCGCTGCCCTTGTATTGCTTGAGCGCGCGGGTGACGCGCTCGACACGAGGCTGCTGCGCACCGTCGTCCCAGGTGATGCCGTCGGAGGGCCGCGGCCGCTTCGTCACCTGCGCGTTCTCTCCAGTCTTGAGCCCGCCTTCACCCCAGACCAGCACGTCTTCGAAGAGCAGCAGCTCCTGCCGGGTGACGCGACCGTTGGCGTCGACGTCGCTGACCAGCTCGGCGCCCTTGAGCCCGCGGTGCCAGATCGTGCGAACGCCCTGCTCGTCGGGAGGCGACTCCACGGCCCTGATGCGAAACATCGACTCGACCGCCGAGACCCGCTCTTCATCCGTCCGTTGGGACATCGGGGCCGATTGTACGCTGAAGAACCGTGACGCCGCGCACAGAAACCGGGCCGCCCGTTGTGTGGGAGCGCTGGCCGCGCGATACCCGAGCCCGTGAAGCGACTCGCCCTGCCCTGCCTGCTGGCCCTCTGTGCCTGTCCGCCCCCGAAGCCGTTGCCTCCGCCCGAGCCACCCACGCGGTGCGAAGCGAAGCTCGACGAGCTGATGCTCTTCTCGAAGCTGGGAACGGGCGTGAAGGCGAAGACGATCGAGAACGCCTCGGAGCTGATCGGCGGCGGGTATGCGCAGGGTCGCGTCGGCGACGTCTTGCTCGCCAACGACAAGGTGCGGGTCGTCATTCAGCAGCCGACGCGCACGATCTCTCCCACGCCGTATGGCGGCGCGATCATCGACGCCGATCTGGTGCGTGATGGTCAGCCCGGCCGCGACACGTTCGGCAAGATCGCGCCGCTCTACGCGTTCGGCCGCACGCCGCTCGTGAACAAGGTCGAGATTCTCGAAGACGGCTCGAAGGGTGGCTACGCCGTCGTCGCCGCGACCGGCACCGACACGGTGCTCGACTACATCAACGTCACCAACGTGCTCAGCGACTACCTCGGCGCCGTCGAGCTCAGGTCAGACCCGAACGCGGAACTGCCGCTGCTCATCACCACCTACTACGTGCTCTCTCCCGGAGAGACGCGCGTGCGCATGCTGACCGCGTACTGCAACAAGGGCAGCACGCCGATCACGACCATGACTGGCGACATCATCGAGTCGGGCGGCGAGAGTGAGTTCTTCAACCCGCAAGGCTGCACGGGAGGCATGGGCGCGCTGGGCTGCCTCGTCGATCCCGCGACGTGGGTTGGCTACCAGTCGAACGGTGTCGCGTATGGGTACCGCTCGTATTCGTTCCGCGATCGCAAGACAGTGTCGACCAACGCGGTGCTGTCGATCGCCGGCGTCGTTGGCGTGATGGCGGAAGGAAAGGACCGCGACGGCCTGCTCTCGTGGACGTCGACGACGCGCGAGCCCGTGGGCGCGTTCGGCATTCTTCCGGTCGAGCCACGGCTGTTCCTGCGCGACTTCTTCATCGAGCAGGATCTCGCGCGGGTTCAGGCGTCGATGCTCGCGCTCGATGGCGCTTCCCGTTCGCGCCTCGACGTGACGGTGCTCGACGGCGCCGGTCAGCCAGTGCCGCAGGGCCGAATTGCCGTGAACGCTGCCGAGACCGGCAAGCCGATCACGGTCGCGATCGCCGATGCACAGGGCAAGGCGCGCTTCGACGTTCCGGTCGGCAACTACCGCGTCTCGACCGGCGCCTACGGAGCGGCGCTCGAGAACCCAATCGACGTCTCTGCGCCGAGCACCGGAGAAGCGATGGTGACCGTTCGTCAGGGAGCGAAGCGCACGCTGACCGTGACCGTTCGCGATCCGTTCATGCAGCCGCTCGCCGCGAAGGTGGTCGTGAAGTGCCCTTCTGGCATCTGCCCCAACGAGCTGTCGAAGCTGCGGCCGTTCTTCGACGTCGAGGCGACTCCGAGCGAGGTGCAGGCGATCGAGTTCGTGCCTGCGTCGGGGACCATCGCGATTCCCCTGCCCCCGGGCAGCTACGAGGTCTTCGTCACGAAGGGCCCCGAGTTCTCCGCGTTCCCCGACACGTTCCCCACGCGCGGTCAGACGATCGATCTCTCGACGGCCGATGCGCGCGTCGATGCCACGCTCGCGCAGGTGGTGGACTCGACCGGATGGATCAGCGCCGACCTGCACGTGCACGCGGTGGGCAGCCCTGACAGCTCGGTCGCCAACGCCGTGCGTGTGGCCTCGTTCGCGGCCGAAGGTGTCGACGTGATGGTCTCGACCGATCACGACGCCATCACCGACTTCGCGCCGGTCGTTCGTGATCTCGGCCTGCAGTCGTCGATGGCCACGATGATCGGTGTCGAGGTGACGCCTTTCGACTACGGCCACCAGAACGCTTTTCCCGTGACGGTGCGTGACGGGCCAGGCGGTGGTGCCTTCGACTGGGCGGGTGGAGACGGCCCGTCGCTGCGGCTCGATCAACTCTACGGAGGCCTGCGCGAGGCATACCCGAACGTGGTGGTGCAGATGAACCACCCGCGCGGTGGGCAGGGCTCGTCGCTCACCCAGCTCAAGGTCGACACTGCCCGCGGCACCTCGGCCGCAAAGCCCGAGACCTACCGCATGGCGCCGAACCCGGCCGCGACAGCCGATGACACGAAGCTCTTCTCGCTCGACTTCGATGCCATCGAGATCATGAACGGCACCGCAGCCAGCATCGCCGTCACCAACGACTGGATGACGTTTCTCTCGCGCGGTTGGGTGAAGACGGCGACCGGCGTCTCGGACACGCACGATCGGCACTCGACGACCGGCGGCTACGGCCGAACGTGGATCTTCCTCGGAGCGAACGCGACGACGGCCGGGTTCACTCCGGCGGCCTTCACGACCGCGATGAAGCAGCACCGGGCGATTGGCTCCTCGGGCCCGTTCGTCACGATGACGGCGGCTCGCGCAGGCGGAATGCCGGTGGCGATCGGAGACACGCTCTCGGTGCCCGCCAACACGCCCATCGAGCTGACGGTCGACGTGCAGGCGCCGGAGTGGATGCAGTTCGACTCCATCGAGATCCTCACGCACGCAGCGGGTCGCGAGTCGTCGAATGGCGTGTCGAACAACGAGTGGCCGGCGACGCGCGTGCTGCAGAAGAAGGCGCTGCCGATCGGAACCCTTCCCATCGAGGCGGTGGCCGGCCTCAACGGCTTCACGGCCCGCCGCGTTCACGTCGTCGAGAAGTTCACCGTCACGCCCGCGGCCGACACCTGGTTCGTCGCCTTCGTGCGCTCGAGCAGCGCGGCGAGAACGCTGGCTCCGATGGCGTGGACTGGGGTGCGTTGCACCAACGGCGTCTGCCGCGCGACGGACAACCGGGCCGACGCGTTCACCAACGCCATTCTCGTCGATGCCGATGGTTCGGGGGCGTACGACGCGTTCCCGCTGCAGCCCGGGCAGCCGCTGAAGAAGCCCCAGCCGGCGGTGACGAAGCGGGTGCCTCGCGAGCCGACCGCAGCCGAGTTCGACGCCATGCTCGAGAAGGTGCTGCGGCACGATCACTCGGAGCGCTGAGTGGCGTGGGTCGACGAGCTCGCCGCTGCGGTGCGTGGTCCGCGAATGGACCAGCTCGAAGCGCTGCGACGATCACTGCCTGACGGGCTCAGCGGAGCCAACGTCGAGCCGATCATTCGACGCATCGCGGAGCTGCTCGGTCGCCCACCCGACGATCTGCGGCCTGAACGGCTCGCGTGGTGGCTCGATGCGCTGTTGCTCCAGAAGGTGATTCACGTTCCGCAGTCGCGCAACCGCGTGATGCTGCCAGTGCTGTTCGCGATGCTGGCGATTCTGCTCGGCCTGCTCATCGGCCGGCTCGCCGCGGCCGGCGTGATGGTGATCGGGCTGGTGATCTGGGCGGTTCGCGCAGGCGGCTCGGTGCGGGAGCGTCAGGGCGACTGGCTCCGACTCGGCGACGTGATCTTCGACCTGCGAAACGTGCGTCGCGAGCGGCTCGGGCCCGACTGGTACCTGCTCGAGGGTCACCGCGTTCCGGCAAGGGTGTTGCTCGAACTCGGAGTCGTTCGCGAGTGAAGGTCAGTCGTTCGGTGCCGGCGTGTAGATCCACGCGTCGGTCAGCACGTCGCCCGTGGGGTTGGCCGTCGTCTCGTTGAGGCCTCCCGTCACCAGCACCGAGCCATCGAGCAACAGCGTGCAGGTGTGCAGGTATCGCCCGATCGTCAGGTTCGGAGCGCTCTGCGTGGTGGGCATGCCTTGCGGGTCGTTGCGCACGATCACCGTGGTGGTCTCCGACCGAGACATCATGCCGTTCGAGTCCGCCGTACGACCGCCGACCGCGAGCACCGACTTCCCGTCCTGCAGGGTGACGGCACAGAGTTCACCGCGAAGCCCGATGTCAGGGCCCTTCGCGACGGTCTGCACGCCAGCCTGAACGATCTCACTCGTGGGCATCGGCATGGTGACGGGCTTGAGCACGGTGACGTCGCTGTACCCACCGAGCATCAGCATGTCGCTGCCATCGCGGAAGGTGACTCCGGCGGCGGCGCGTCGGCCCGGCGTCGCGATGCGCGGCGGAGCCATCTGCGAGACCTGCCGGAACACCGCCGAGGTGTCGTCCCACGCGAAGAACACGACCTCTTCCTTCAGCGCCGTGCCGTCATGTCCACCGGCCACCGCGATGAACTCCCCCTGCTTCAGTGCAGCAGCCGTCGTCTCGACGCGAGGCAACGTGACACCGGCAACGATGCGAGGCGCTGCTCCGTTGCGATCGAGCGGATCGAACGACTCGACCTCGTTCACTGGTACGAGCCGCGGCCCGGTGCCTGAGGTATTGAATCGGAACCCCCCAACGATCAGCACCTTGCCGTTCTTGTCCACGACCGCGCGGTGCTGCGAACGCGGAATGGCCGGCGGCGTGCTGCGCTGGGTCGCCGTGAACTTGTTCGTGTCGATGTCGTAGACAAGCACCTGCGTCAACGGAGCAACGACGTTGACGCCGCTGATCAGCTGGTACCGTTCGCCGCCCCAGAAGAGCACCTGGCGGTTGTTCAGCAGCGTCGCGGTGTGAAAGGCCTTCACCTGCTTGTCCACTGAGCCATCCGTCAAGGTGAACGAGATTTCCTGCGCTGGCGTGAACAGGCCAGTCGAGGGGTCGAAGATCTCGGTCTGCCCAAGCGCGACGCGGTTCGGGTTCGTGGGTGGGAAGTTGAAGCCACCGGCCAGGAGCACCTTGCCGCTCGGCAGCAGCGTCGCCGTGTGAGCCGCGCGCGCGACCCGCATCGACTGGCAGCGATCACGCTCGTTCACACTGACCGGCTGCGTCCACACACCGACCTGGCGGAGGATCACCGACTTCTGCAGGTCTGCCTCGGGAATCTCGCCATCGATGATGTCTGGCACGGTGAAGGGCAGCGTCTTGCCGATCGACACCACACGCCCACCCGCTGCCGGATCGTTGTCGTACGCGCGCACTTCGATGACGCGGTTCGTGCCCGCGGGAATCTCGGGCAGCACGGCGGTCTTCGTCGACGCAGGCGTGAGCGACTCGGGCGGCGTGGTGATGCCGTCTCCGGTCACGCGAATGCGCAGGTACTGAACGCCCTGAAACGGGTTCGCGCTCGCGCAGCCCGTGGTGACGATCGTGAGGCCGTACTTCACCTCTTTGGGCGCACAGGAAGTTCCCAGCGCCACAGCCATCATTCCGAAGACCAGCCGACGAATCACCACGACGCCGTCACCGTTCCCGTCACGGGCCGAGTGGCCTCGCGAATGCCGAAGTACGCGCCAACGCCCGCGCCAGCTGCTGCGACTCCGCCAACGACGACCCAGACCCAGACCGGCACCGAGGGCTTCACGGTGGGCACGGGCTCGACCGGAGACTCCACAGGCGCCTCGACGTCGACCACGTTCGCAGGCTTGTCGAGCACCCGATCCTTGGGCTGCAGCACGACCTTCGTCTTGCGATCGGGCGCAGCCACCGAGAGATCTTCACCGTTCGGGTCGACCTTCACGGGCTCCTTCGCCACCACCGCGACCGTCTGGGTCTTCTTCGTCACGAGGCTGAAGGGAGGGTTGGTGGGGTTCCCCAGCGAGGCGGTGCGCTTGAGCACCTCGTCGGCGAGCTTGAACGACTCGGTGTTGGCGGTGAGCACGTCGACGTCGAAGGTGACGGCAGACAGCTGCGCGAACGTGCTGCGCTTCGCCGCGAACAGGGCGGTGCCGGCCGAGAACTGCGTGTCGCTGACGCGGTAGACGATGCCGACGAGCGCGAACTCGGCGCCCGCGGCCTTGCAGTAGGCGGTGAGTCGCTGCGGCATGCCCTCGTCGACCGAGGCGGCGATGTTGGGGTTGGGCACCATGTTCACGGGCGCGCGATCGGGGGGCGCTCCGAACGAGGCCTTCACCTTGGCGGTCGTGCCCTTCACCTCGATGATCTGCCCGAACTTCTCGCCGCGGCTGCCTTCGACCTTCACGTAGTGCGTGCCCGAAGGAACGTTCTCTTCGGTCGCGGGCACCATGCCGAGATCGCGCCCATCGAGAAACGCGGTCGCACCCGATGGGCCTTCGATGACGACCTGGCCGCGGGGCTGTTTGTCGAGGCGCTTCTGGGCCTTCTCGAACTCGCGCTGGAACACCGGCGGGTAGCCGGGCGGCAACGAGTAGCCGGGGGCCAGGCGGGCGAGATCGAGCAACGCGTTCTTCGCCTCCTTCTCTTCACCCGTGCGGAAGTTCGCAGCGGCCACCTTCACGAGCGCGTCTTGAATCACCTCGAAGTCGGCGGTCGCGGGCTCGGCCAGCATCAGCTCGATGCCCTTCTTCAGCGCCGGAATGGCCTCGTCGAAGCGCAGATCGTCGAAGGCCTTCTTGCCGGAGTCGAGCGCGGAGAGCGTCTCGGCCGACGGGCCCTTCTTCGAGACCGCCTTCTCGGGGGCGGGCTTGGTGACGGGAGGCGCCACCACGTCGATGGCGTCGGAGCGTGTCTTGAGCTCGTCGCTCACGAGGGCGCCGAACTTGGTGGCGGCCTTGTCAGTGGCCCCCTCGCCCGTCGCGAACGGAACGATGACGAGGCGCGGCTTCTCGGCCACGGCGAAGGTGGCGGTGAGCGCGATGACGATGGCGGAGATTCGGAGGAACATGCGGGGACTCGACTCCGGAAAAATGAGAGATCGCCCGGCGGCAACGTAGGCTTCTCCGACAGTGGCGGTCAATGTAGTACTCGACTGATGCGGCTCTCGCTCGCGACCAGAATTTTCCTCGGCTACGCCGTGGTGCTGGTCACCTTCGGAGCCGTGTCGTTGTTCTCGGTCACCGAGCTTCATCGCGGCCAGGTCGAGATTCGGCTGCTGAGCGAGGGTTACCTGGCCCTCAGTCAAACGGCTGCCACGCTCGAGTCGTTCCAGAAGAACCAGGCGAACGACACGGCGCGCCTGCGCGATCAGACGGACTTCGCGGTGCGGCGCATGATGATTCAGCTCGCGCGCCGCTACTTCTTCGAACAGATGGATCGGAAGCTCGAAGAGGCGCTCACGTTGACGCGCGGCCTCGAGGAGTTCGCGCCCGTCGACGAGATGTCGTTCATCGACGACGTGCAGCGGCGGCTCACCGAGCTCAAGGCGAAGTACGGCGAGTACCGCGTGGTGGCCGACGCGGCGTACCTGATTCTCGAGCAGCCGACGCCCGACGCCGCTGCGGGAAGCCTCGCGCTCGATCGCCTGCAGGACGCCGAGACGGCGCTGGGGGCGACGATCAAGCTGCTCCACAGCTCGCTCGAAGCCAGAACCCGCCAGCGCGTCGCCCTCACGCAGGAGCGAGAACGTCGAACGGGCGTGGCGATCATCGGCCTCTCGGTGCTGGCGATCGCCGTCGGCCTGCTCGCCACGGGGTTCGCCGCGCGCTCGCTGCGGCCCGTTCGCACGCTCATCGATGGCGTCTCGCGAATCTCCCGCGGCGACTACTCGGCCAAGCTTGGCATCAGCGGAGAAGACGAGATCGCCGTGCTCGCGCGCGAGTTCGACGCCATGGCGAGATCGCTCGCCGAGCGCGAAGCGCAGCTCGCCCAGAAGCAGGAGGCGCTGCTCCGGGCCGAACGGCTGGCTGCCGCAGGCCGCGTCTCGGCGCAGGTCGCCCACGAGGTTCGCAACCCGCTCTCGAGCATCGGGCTCAACGTCGAGATGCTGGGCGATCAGCTCGAGGCCGCCACCTTCCCCGACGCGCAGGACGCGCAGGAGGCCAAACGCCTGCTCTCGGCCGTCACCCGCGAGGTCGATCGCATCACCGAGATCACCGAGGAGTACCTGAAGATGGCGCGCCTGCCCGCGCCGGCCTTGCGCAACGAAGACCTCGTCGAAATCGTGCAGAGCGTGATCGGCTTCTCGAAAGAAGAGCTCGAGCGGGCGCAGGTGACCGTCTCGACTTCGTTGCCCCCTGCTCCCCTCACGATTCAGGCCGACGAGGGCCAGCTTCGTCAGGTCTTCCTGAACCTCTTCCGCAACGCGCGCGAGGCGATGACCGCTGGCGGCGCCCTCACGATCTCGGTCGCCCAGGAGGGCGCTGACGCCGTGGTGCGCGTGGAAGACACCGGGCCAGGCCTGCCCAGCGAAGTGCGCGAGCGCCTCTTCGAGCCGTTCTTCTCGACGAAGGCCCGCGGCACCGGCATCGGGCTTTCGCTCTCGCGGCAGATCGTCGAAGCCCACGGCGGAAAGATCGGCATCGACGATTCCGTGCAGCAGGGCACCACCTTCGTGATGAGGTTCCCGCTCTCGTGAGCTTCAAGGTCTTCAAAGACGTTCTGCCGTCGGGCCTCACCTGCATCACCGTCGAGACGAAGCACCTGCACAGCGCGATGTGTTCCGTCTACGTGCGCGTGGGCTCCCGTCACGAATCGAGCCGCACCAACGGCGTCAGCCACCTGCTCGAGCACCTCTTCTTCCGCGGCAGCACGCGCTACCCCGACTCGGTGCGCATGAACGCGGCAGTCGAAGCCGTCGGTGGAAACCTCAACGGCGTCACCATGCGTGACTCGTCGTACTTCTATACGCCCACGCACCCCGACGGCCTCGGCGTCGCCATGTCGATTCTGGGCGACATGCTCACGCAGCCTCGGCTCGTGCACCTCGCGACCGAGAAGAAGATCATCCTCGAAGAGATGCTCGACGAGGTCGACGAGAAGGGCCGCGACATCGACGTCGACAACCTGACGAAGATGAAGCTGTTCGACGATCACCCGCTCGCGTTCAAGATCGCCGGCACCCCGAAGACGGTGAAGGGGCTGCAGATGCGCGACGTGAAGGCGCACTTCGCCACGCACTACGTGACGGGCAACATGGTGGTGGGCGTGGCGGGCCCGGTTCGGCACGACGAGATGCTCGAGCGCGCGCAGCGAGCGTTCAGCCGGCTGCCGCGTGGGCCTCGCGTCAACGAGCAGCCCCCCGAGCTGCAGCACGAGCCGACGTTTCACTACGTGCGCCTCGAGGAGTCGCAGGTCGAGTTTCGCCTCACCTTCCCCACCGTCGCCGATCACCACCCCGACGCGATGGCCCTGTCGCTGCTGCGCCGGGTGCTCGACGACGGGCTGTCGTCACGGCTGCCGCACAACATCGTCGAGAAGCGCGGGCTCGCGTACTCCATCGCCGCGAGCATCGAGACGTTCCACGACACGGGCTCGTTCGAGATCGACGGCGCGTGTGCGCCAGAGCAGGCGGGCGCGGTCGTGAAAGAGGTGCTCTCGACGTTGTCGACGTTGCGCCGAGGGAAGATCGGTCTCGACGAACTGCGCCGGGCGCAGCGCCGCTTCGAGATGCACATCGACTTCATGCAGGACTCGCCAGGCGATCTGATCGGCTGGTTCGGCCACAGCGAGCTCTTCCGCCCGGCCGAGACGTTCGCCGAAAAGAAGGCGCAGGCTCGCGCAGTGACGCTGAAGGAGCTGGTGCGGGTCGCGCGTCAGTATCTCGTCGCCGACAGACTCGTGACGATCGCGGTGGGGCCGAAGACGGCGAAGGCGCCCATGGAGCGGGCCGCCGCTCACGCGAAGCAGCTGCTGCGCTGACTCAGCCGGCTTTGCGGTACCAGAGCAGCGAGGCCACCTCGTCGAGCACCTTCTCTTCTCCACGCTCGAGGGTGCGGCGCTCTTCTTCTCTGCGCGAATCGGCCACGCGGCGAACGACCTCGGCCCGCTGATGCGCCGCCGTGTACAGCACGCGCACCTTGGCGACCTCGGCCTGACTCTTCTCGGCATCCTTCTGGGCGCGGCGTGCATCGGCGAGCGCACGAACGTGAGCGCTCTCGAGCATCTCCCACGTCGCGGCATCGCCTGCCTTGCGGGCGTCGTGCTGCGCGGCCTTCTTCAGGGCTTCGGCACGTTCGGCGGCGAGCTTCGCCTTCGTCTCGGCGTCGACGACCTGACGCAGCGCCTTGTCTTCGTCCCGCTCCCTCACCTGCACCACCGAATCGAGCCGCGTTCGCATCGTGGGCGAGGCGAATTGCAGTCTGCGGGCCCTGCTCCAAGCCGCTGATTCGCCGCGCGGAGGTGCTCCGCCCACATGGGTCGCAGCCGCCCGGTCGGGTCGGGAAAACCTGTCAGTTCCGCGACAGCCCGGCAGATCGCGCCCGGCAGAAATGGCCGCTGGGCAACCCCACCCGGCAGGAGTGGCCGCTGACCCATGGCACGTGCGCTGCTCAACCGTCCCCGCGGAGGCGTCACATGGCCGACGGGATTTACGTGAGCATGAATGGAGCGACGGCGCGCATGGCGCAGCTCGATTCGATCTCCGACAACCTGGCCAACATCAACACGCCGGGCTTCAAGGCCTCCCGGCCCGCGTTCGAGGCCTTCCTCGCGAAGGCCGCCCGCAACGACCCCGATCAGGTTCACGCGGCGGCCGTGCAGACGCAGCTCGATCTCTCCACCGGCGCCGTCATTCACTCTGGCGACCCGATGGACGTGATGCCCACGGGCACTTCCTTTCTCGGCGTGAAGCTCACCGACGGCCTCGCCTTCACTCGCAACGGCCGGCTGCAGGTCGACGAGTCGGGCGCGTTGCGGGTCAGCGGTCAGCTCGTGGTCGACGACGCCGGAGCGCCGATCATCGCGCCGCCCCAGTCGAGCGTTCGCGTCGAGCCGAGCGGCGCCATCTTCGCCAACAACCAGAAGATCGCGCAGCTGGGCCTCTTCGAACTGCACGGCTCGATCGATCGCATCTCGCCCACCCTGCTCCGCCCGCAGTCACCCGAAGGCTTCGCCGTCTCGAACGCCAGCGTGCGCATCGGCGAGTTCGAGGTCTCGAACTCCAGCGCCCTCGAGGCAGCGGTGCAGATGGTGTCGGCGCAGCGCAACTTCGACAACTCGATGCAGGCGCTGCAGACGTACCGACGGCTCGACGAGAAGGCCGTCGAGATGGGCCGCATTCGCTGAAAGGGACTGACACGTGATCCGCTCTCTCTACACCGCAGCGACCGGCATGGACGCGCAGCAGACGAAGATGGACACGATCGCCAACAACCTGGCGAACGCGAGCACCACCGGCTTCAAGAAGTCGCGCGCCGACTTCGAAGATCTGATGAGCGAGACGATTCGCGCGCCGCAGCAGGTCGACCCGCGCGGAGGCACGCAGCCCGCGCCGCTTCAGGTCGGCATGGGCGTTCGCACCGTCTCCACCACGCGCAGCTTCGGCCAGGGCGAGGCCGTGCAGACGGGCAACGAGCTCGACGTCAGCATCGAGGGCGCGGGCTTCTTCCGCATTCAGCGGCCCAACGGCGAGTTCGCCTACACGCGCGCCGGAGCCTTTCGCATCGACGCCGACGGCCGCCTCGTCACCCAGCGCGGCGAGCTCGTCGACCCGGCCATCAACGTGCCGCGTGAAGCGCTCGCCATCACCATCGCGACCGACGGCACCGTGACCGCGCGCGTGCCCGATCGGGTGGCGCCGACCGAGCTCGGCAAGCTCGAGCTGACGATGTTCCAGAACCCGGCGGGCCTCGAGGCCATCGGCGGCAACCTCTTCGCCGAGACCAGCGCGAGCGGCGCCCCCGTGTTCGCACGCCCCGGAGAGATGGGCCTGGGGTCGATCAACCAGGGCTTCCTCGAGACCTCGAACGTCAAAGCCGTCGAAGAGATGGTGGCGATGATCTCCACGCAGCGCTCGTACGAGCTCAACTCGAAGGTCATTCAGACCGCCGATCAGATGCTCCAGCGCCTCTCGAGCATTCGGTGACGCCATGATCGCCCTCGCGCTTCTCACGCTGGCCGCCGTCCCCGCTCCGCTCACCGAGGCGTTGTCGCTGCACGCGCCCGAGGGCACGCGGGTCGAAGTCAGCGAGTGGAGCGCGCCGTCGTGCAACGCCACCCGCTTCGAGCCGCAGCCCTTCGACGGCAGCGGGCGCGTCGCCGTGCGCGCGACGGGAAAGAGCTGTGCGGTGTGGGGCTGGGCCACCGTGAGGCTCTTCGCGACGCAGGCGGTGCTGACACGAACGATCGAGGCGGGGGAACCAGTCGAAGGGGCGTTCACTTTGGAGGAGCGGGAGTGGACGAAGGGGGCTCCCGCTGCTCCGAAGCTGGACGGGGCGACCGCCAGCCGTCGGTTGAAGAGCGGCAGCGTGTTGCGCGAGCTCGATCTGCGCTTCGGCCCGGCGCCGGGTACGCAGGTCACGGTTCGCATCGTCATCAAGGCCATCAGCCTCGAGCAGCGCGGGGTGATCGTCTCGTGTGCGCAGCACGTCTGCGCGTCGCTCCCTTCGGGCAAACGGGTGAGCGGCACTTTCCGTGACGGCGTGCTCGTCGCCACCCTGGAGGGCGGGTCATGAAGAAGGTGCTCCTCGTCGGCGCGGCGCTGGTCTTCTTCTGGGGCTGCGGTGTGCCGCACATCGACGCGTACGTTCCCAAGCAGCGAAACTACGAGTTCACGGGCACGAAGAGCGCGGCCACCGAGGCCGACACGGCTGGCGGGCTGTGGAAACCCGATGCCCGCAACGCCGCGCTCTATTCCGACTACCGGGCGTTCCGGGAGCAGGACCTGGTCGTCGTGCGCGTCGAAGAGATGGCCGATGCGCGCCGCTCCGCCGATACCACGACCAACCGCGACGCCGAGATCAGCGTCGCGCTGCAGGCCTTCCTCCGCGCCGCCGGCACCACCACCAACGCGAACCCGCAGCTCGACATGACGGCGAGCGCGAAGAGCGGGCTCGACTTCGCCGCCGACGGCAAGACGGGCCGCACCGAGCGCCTCACCGCCACCGTGCCCGCGATCGTGAAGAAGGTGCTGCCGAACGGGAACCTCTTCATCGAGGGCCACCGGGTCGTGCTCGTGAACAGCGAGGAGCAGCACTTCTACATCTCGGGCGTCGTGCGCCCCATCGACATCGCGCAGGACAACTCCATTCGCAGCTCGTACGTCGCCGACGCAGAGATCGAGTTCACCGGCCGCGGCGTGCTCTCCGACAACCAGAAGCCCGGGCTGCTGACGCGCTTCTTCAACTGGATCTGGCCCTTCTGATCATGCGCGCCCTCGCTCTCATCGTGCTGGTCGCCCTGCCCGCCTTCGCCGGGAAAGCTCGCCTCAAGGAGCTCACCGACGTGCAGGGCTTCCGCGAGAACGCGCTCGTCGGCTACGGCCTGGTCGTCGGTCTCACCAACACCGGAGACACCGAGCAGGTGCTCTTCACCATGCAGTCGATGTCGGGTCTGTTGGGCCGCCTCGGCGTACGCATCGACCCGCGTGACATTCGTTCGCGCAACGTGGCCGCGGTGATGGTGACGAGCAAGCTGCCCACCTTCGCGCGCACCGGCGGCACCATCGACGTGACGGTGAGCGCCATGGGCAACGCGCGCTCGCTGCAGGGTGGAACGCTGCTCTTCACGCCGCTCTCGGGCGCCGATGGTGTCGTCTACGCGGTCGCGCAGGGCCCGGTGCAGGTCGGTGGCTACGACATGCAGGCCACGTACGCGACGGTGCGAAAGAACAGCCCCTCGAGCGGCACGGTGCCCGGCGGCGCGACGATCGAGAAGTCCGTCATTCCCAACCTGGGCGCGGGCCCCCTGACGCTGCGCCTGCGCAAACCCGACTTCACGAACGCCTCGCGCATCGCCGCGGCGATCAACACGTCACTGGGTGGCTCGGGCGCGAAAGCCCTCGACGCCGCTGCTGTGGAGGTCGCCGTTCCTGCCGGCCAGGGCACGACGGAGCTGCTCGCGCAGCTCGAAGCGCTCGAGGTCGACGCCGATACCCGCGCGAAGGTCGTCGTGAGTGAACGTACGGGCACCGTGGTGCTCGGAGAGACGGTTCGGCTTCGTCCCGCCGCGGTGGCGCACGGTGGCCTGCGCGTCTCGATTCAGACGAGCTTCGGCGTCTCGCAACCCGGGCCGTTCGCGACGAACGGGCAGACGGTCGTCGCTCCGAGTCAGCAGGTCGACGCGACCGAGAGCCAGAAGTCGGCCGTCAAAGTGCCGCAGGCCAGCACCGTCGACGAGCTCGTCACCGCCCTCAACGCGATCGGCGCCGCGCCCCGCGATCTGATCGCGATTCTTCAGGCCCTCAAGGCGGCGGGTGCGCTCGACGCCGACATCGAGGTGCTCTGATGAAGCTCAACGAAGCGGCGACGCAGCTCGAAGCCGTGATGATCAAGCAGCTGCTGCACACCTCAGGTGTGTTCAAAGGCTCCGACTCGCCCGGCAGTGCGCACGTCTACGACCTCTTCGCCGAGTCGCTCGCCGACGCCGTGGCGAAGAGTGGTGGCCTGGGCCTCGCCAGACTCATGACAGAGGGCCAGGAAGACCCCGTGAGCCCCGAATCACCCGCGCCCACGATGCCCCATGACTTCGGGCAGATCTCGTCGAAGTTCGGCAAGAGAATCGACCCGATCAACCACGGCGAGTCGATGCACACGGGCGTCGACCTGCCCGCTCCCGAGGGAACCCCGATTCCCGCAGCGAAGGCAGGCGTCGTGATCTTCGCGGGCGAACGCGGCGGCTACGGCAACGCCGTCGAGCTGCAGCACGCTGATGGCACGACGACCCTGTACGCCCACGCGAGCGAGGTGTTCGTGACCCGGGGCCAGGTCGTCCCAGAGGGGGCGCCCGTCGCCCTCGTCGGCCAAACCGGCAGAAGTACGGGCCCACACCTGCACCTCGAGGTTCGCGAAGCGGGTCATCCAACTGATCCGGTGCGAGCCCTTAAGGCGTACCGCCTTGGTGTCGAAAAGATGACTGGAGAGACGCCATGAAAGTGAACGACCAAAAAGCAGGGCAAATCGTTCCGTTGGCGGCGCAACGTGCAGCGGCGCCTGCGGAGAAGGCCGAGGCCAGCTCGGGACCGAAGGAGAAGGTCTCGGTGACGAAGGCCGAGGCTTCCGTCGACATTCCCGCGGCGCAGGCGGTGGGGGCGGCGAGTCGGGCGCAACGGGTTCAGGAAGTGATCAACGCCGTGAAGAACGGCCAGTACTACCCATCGCCGCAACAGATCGCGAACCAGCTCGTCTCTGAGGCCGAGATCGAAGCCCGGTTGCGTGCGCTGTTCCAGTGACGGGCGGGGACACCGCTCATGCCACTCGAAGCCGCCATTTCGTTGTCGATTGAGCTGCGCGACGCGCTGACCGCCGAAGTGAAGCGGTCTCGTGCCGCGCGCTCGGTGCTCAAGGCGATGCAGGTCGACGCGTTGCTGCTCCAGGCTTCGGAGCGCGACGCCTTCAACCACCGCTCGACCCAGCTGTCCGACTCGCTCGCGTTCGCGCTGCAGGAGATCGCGGAGGAGCGTGGAGAGAAGGACGTGACGCTCCAGCAGCTGACCGCCTGGTTCCCGTTCGAGGCCGCGCAGCTCTCGTCGGTCTTCGCCGAGATTCGGGCGCTCACCGCGGCCCTCAAAGAGCTCGACGTCTTCAACCAGGCGCTGGCCGAGCGCGCGCTCACCTTCGTGCGTGCGTACGTGGCGCACCTGGCACCGCGGCCCCAGGCCTACGGCCGACGCGGCAGCCTCGTCGCCACCGAAGCGTCCACTCACTCGGAGCACGTCTGATGAGCGGCCTCCTCTCAGTGCTCCGTCAGGGTGCGATGAGTCTCCAGGCGCAGCAGGCCTACTCGTCGACCGTCGCCCACAACCTCTCGAACGCGAACACGCCCGGGTTTGCCCGCCAGCGCGCCGAGCTCGCCGCCGTCAGCCCCGCCGATCAGTTCGGCAGCGCGTACATCGGGCGCGGGGCCGTGCTGCAGGCCATCACCCAGTCGAGAGATCGGTTCGTCGAGCAGCAGATGTCGGGCGCCCTCGGCAACGAGCGGTTCTCGGCGACACAGGCCGACATTCTCAAAGGGGTGAGCGCGCTCAACCCTGACGCCGGGCTCACCGACGCGCTCTCGAACTTCTATGCGCAGCTGCGGGCACTGGCGCAGAACCCGGGCAGCCCGAACGTGCGTGAAGCGACGGTCGGCGCCGCGACGAGGCTCGCGGTGAGCTTCAACCAGACGGCCATCGCCCTCGACTCGGCTCGCACCGGCGTCGACTCGCGCCTCGAGGGTCAGCTGCCCGAGATCAACGAATCGCTGCAGCAGATCGCGCGGCTCAACTCGCAGATCTCCCAGGCCTCGATCGCCGGGGGCAGACCGAACGACCTGCTCGACGCCCGGCAGAAGCTCGTCGATCGCGTGTCGGCGCTCACCGGGGCCACCGTCATTCCCAACAACGCAGGCGACGCCAACCTCACCCTGCCCTCGGGTGTCTCGCTCGTTCAGGGCGATCGCGCCGCCACGCTCTCGGTGCGGCCTGACCCTGCGAACGGCTCTCGCCTGGGCCTCTGGGTGCAGACCCCTTCGGCCACCACGCCGACGCAGCTCACCCAACCGCCTGGCGGAGAGCTCGGTGGCATGATGGCCGCGCGTGATGGCGCGATGCTGAACGCGCAGACCCGCCTCGATCAGCTCGCCTTCGACTTTGGCAACGCCATCAACGCGGTGTCGCAGACCGGCTTCGCGCTCGACGGCTCCACCGGGCGCTCGATCTTCAACGTTCAGGCGACGGTGACGGGAGCGGCGCGCAGCCTCACCGTCGACGCCGCCATCGCGGCCAACGTCTCGCTGCTCCCGGCCGCAGGAGCCGCCGGTGCCTCGGGCGACGGCACCATCGCGCAGGCGATGATCAACACCGAGTCGCAGCTCCTCTCGGGTGGCCGGAGCGCCGAGGCCGAGCTGGCCAGCATCACCGCGAACTACGGCGCCACCACCGCGCGCGTCACCGCGACGAGCGAAGGCGATGCGGCGGTGCTGACGAACCTCAACGCCCTGCGCCAGTCGGCCTCGGGCGTGTCGATCGACGAAGAGCTGGTGAACATGCAGCGCTCGCAGCGCGCGTACGAAGCCGTCAGCCGGGTGATCAAGGTCGCCGATCAGATGTTGGAGACGCTGTTGGCGCTGAAGTGAGGGGAGCCATGAGGGTCAGCGATACGTACATGTTCGATCTGGCGAACAGCCGGCTCATGCGCAGTCGGGCCGAGAGCACCGCCGCCAGTGATCGCGTCTCGTCGGGCAAACGCGTCGAGACACCATGGGACGACTCGGCCGCTGCCGGGCTCATCACCCGCTTCGCACAGGACACGACCCGCCAGGACGCCATGATGACGGCCGCCGATCGCGCGAGCGAAGAGCTCGGCGTCGTCGACGGCGCGTTCGATCAGGTGCTCACCAGCCTCACCCGCGCCAGCGAGCTCGCGGTGCAGCTCTCGAACGACACCTACAGCGCCGCCGATCGGTTGAACGCGTCGGCCGAGGTGCAGCAGCTGTTTCAGTCGGTGCTGGGGCAGATCAACCTGCGCTACGGCGACCGGTACGTCTTCGGCGGCATGCGCGACGCGGCGCCACCGTTCGACCCTTCGGGCAACTACCTCGGCGACGCCAACACCCGCCGTGTCGAGATTGCCCCTGGCATTCTGCAGGACGCGTCGGTGCGCTCCGACGTCGCGTTCAAGGGCGCGGGCGGTGGCATCGACGTGCTGACCGCGCTCTCGAGCTTCGCGACCGCCCTCTCCGCCAACGACACCACGGGCATTCGCACCGCCATTCGAGCGCTTGCCGACGGCACCCAACAGGTGACGGCCTCGCGTTCACGCGCGGGCGCGATGATGAACGTGTTCGATCTCGCGTCGAGCACGGCCCGCATCAACCGCGACACGGCAACGGCCGGGCGCTCGAAGCTGGAGGACATCGACATCATCGAAGCGAGCACCCGGTTCGCGGCGGCCGAGCAGGCCCTCCAGGCGTCGATGTCGGCGTCGGCCAAGTCCTTCAAGCTCACGCTGCTCGACGTCTTGTAACGGGGTCGTGCGGTGAGCCGGCTGCGCACAGAGCGAGCGTGTCACCCGCTGGCGCCCTTCTTCAGGCGCCGGCTCTCGCACCTGCTCAAGCGCCTCACCCACGAGGAGCGCGCGATCATTCGGCTGATGCCGGTGCTGCTCGGCGGGCGGTTTCGCCGGCCGGGCTACGATCGTGAGCCACCTGGCGTGCAGCGCATGCCGCGGAGGCGACGCTGGGGCCGCGCGTGCGAGGCGATCGACTTTCCACCGCCGCTCGGGTTCGCGACCACCCGGCCGCTCGTGCGCTCGGCGCTGCTCGTGGCGCACGGCGATCGCTGGGAGCTCGTGCTCGTCACCGTCTCCGAGCGCTCCCCGGAAGAGCACCGGCGCCTCGATGAACGCGTGCAGATGCTGCAGATGCTGCTCTCGCGTTGGGCACCGCGGCTGAGCATCGTGCTCGAGCCGAAGATCTCGGCGGAGCGTCTCTTCTTCGCCGGACTCATCGCGGGCGACGTGCCCTTCCTCGAGGCGCAAGACACCATCGAGCCGACCCGCATCGCGAAGTTCGCGCCGACGCCCCTGGCGCGCGCGCTCGCCCTCACCGCGACGACCGAGGAGCCGTTCTCGCGTCTGTTGCCCGGCCTCTCGCTGGCCTGCCCTGATCTCTTCGCGGCCGCCGCCTCGTGCGACGATCGCCTGCTCAGCCTGGTGCGACAGCTGGGCCCCGAGCCCGGCATCGTGGAGCTGGGCCTCGCCTCGCGGGTCGTGCGCCACGCCGCGCACCTGCAGTGGAAGCGCCTGTCGGGCAAGCCGCGCCGGCAGCTCGGCCACGAGCTGAAGCGGTGGATCATGGGCGGCCACGTGCTCCCAGCGCTGCGGCCGGCGTTCGAGGCGTTGCTCGAGAAGCACGCGCCGCTCGAAGTCAAAGACGGCGACACCTGGCGGCTCGAGCTCGACGGGCAGACGCTCTTCCACGCCCACTCGCTCGATTCGCTACGGGCACGCTCGCTCAACGAATCTCCGAAGCTGTGCCCGAACCAGGCGGAGTGGCGGCGCGCGCGTTCGCTGCTGCTGGCGAAGTCGCCACGCACGCTGTTCGTCATCGAGCCCGGCTTCCTCAAACACCTCGCGCTCTCGCTGGGCCCGACCGGTCGCCTGCGCGCGCGGCGATTGACGACCGCCGACTGCATTCGGCTCGCGTTGGGCATGAAGGCGGCCGGTCGTCTGCTCGAGGTGGCGCCCAGGCCCGGCGCCGATCCACTCCTCGTCTCGCGGCTCTCGCAGATCGCGTCGGCCGAGGTGCCACGCGGCGTCGCCATCGGAGTACAGCGAGGCGATCGCCTGCTGCTCGCCGCCGACGGGCGCGTTCGAAACCTGCCGCTCGGCAAGGCGCTGGGGCGGCCCCGCCGGCTCGCGCTCCTGCCCGAACACGCCGACTGGGGCCCCGCCATGCGGCCTCCGCGTGGAGTCGCCAGCCGGCTCGCGGTGCACGTCACCCTCTACGCAGCCGCGCCCGAGCTGGTGCAGGCGCTGTTCGTCGACGGAACGGGGCGGCTTCTGCTCGAGACCTTCCCGCGCGACCAGATCGACACGTGGGTCGACGACACGCGCGTGCTGCTCGATCAGGTGGGCGCGTCGCTCTCGCTCGGCGTGAGCCCCTCGCTCGCCTCGACGATGGGCCGGCTCTCGAGTGAGAGCGTCGACCCGATCGAGCTCGAGGTGGAGATCGACGAAGCAGGCCACGCGATCGTCTCGCTCGACGGCGATCGGTTCGGAGCCGGTCAGCCGATGGGCTGGCGCGCGCTCGCCGAGACCGTCTTCTCTCACTGGCCACCGCGGGTGCGGGGCCGCGTGAAGATCTCGCGCGTGTCGTGGCCACGTCAGACGAATGACGCGTCGGCGCTCGAGGTGCTGTCGGTGCGTTCGCGCGTGCTGCGTCGCCTCACTTCGCACCTGGGCACTTTGGCACGGTACCTCGAAGCCGCTTAAGGCCGGCCGGGGTCGTGCCGAACCAATACGTGAAGGCGGCACACCAACCGCCTCACCACCCAACACCCAGGAGAGGCCATGTCCTTCACCATTCGCAGCAACCTCGCGTCACTCAATGCTCAGCGCAACCTGTTCAACACCACGTCGATGCAGAACGACAGCTTCAACAAGCTGTCGAGCGGCTTCCGAATCACCCGCGCAGGTGACGACGCCGCCGGTCTCGGCATCAGCAACAACCTGCAGGCGCAGATTCGCAGCTTCAACCAGGCGAACCGCAACTCGCAGGACGCCGAGTCGCTGATTCAGACGGCGGAAGCGAACCTGAACCAGACGACCGAGCTGCTCACCCGCATGCGTGAGCTCGCCATGCAGAGCGCCTCGTCAGGCGTCGGCAACACCGAGCGCGGCTACATTCAGACGGAGAACACCGCGCTCATCACTGAAATCACGCGCATCGCGAACGCGGCTGAATACAACGGCACCGCGCTCCTGAACTCGGCCACCAACCTCACGTTCCAGGTCGGCATTCGCAACGTCGCGGCCAACGACCAGATCACGGTCGCCACGGTGGACTCGACCGCGACCGCCCTCGGCGTCAACGCGCTCGACTTCTCGACGCAGGCCGGCGCGCAGGCGGCCCTCACCACCATCGACGCCGCGATCAACACGGTCTCGAGCTCGCGCGCGACGTTCGGCGCCGCCGGCAACCGCCTCGCCTCGGTCGTTCAGACGATTCAGCAGTCGGCCGAGTCGCTCTCCGCCGCGAACAGCCGCATCCGCGACGTCGACGTGGCCGAAGAGACCAGCAAGCTCGCCCGCAGCCAGGTGATGATGCAGGCCGGTGTCTCGGTGCTCGCGCAGGCCAACCAGGCGCCGCAGGTGGCCCTCAAGCTGCTCGGCTGATTCCGCCGCCTCCTCCTGAAGCACCCGCTCGGGTCGACGCGCACTCGGTGTGAGTCGCCTCGAGCGGTCAGACGAAACCGCCGACGCGATGAGCGAAGGCGGGGAACGCGTGAGACGAAGCCCCGAGCAGGCCTGAGGAGCGGCGGCCCCTCGTCACCAGCGACCCTGCCGCGGCGAGTATGGCCTGCGAAGGCGGAGTCGACCTGGGAACGCGTGAGACGAAGCCCCGAGCAGGCCTGAGGAGCGGCGGCCCTCGTCACCAGCGACCCTGCCGCGGCGAGTAGGCCTGCGAAGGCGGAGTCGAACTGGGGAACACAGCTGCCGACCCGAAGTCGGGTGGCTGCGGGTTGGCGGAGGCCCCCTGACCAACTCAGGGGGCCTTTTCGTTCGTGAGAACGGGGCTTGCACAGCAACGCGTTGGCCCTCTGTGGGCGTCACGCATGCGACAGGAGTGAAACCATGGCCAGCATCCCCGCCTTCCGCACGTCAGGCATCGCCTCGGGCATCGACACCACGAGCATGATCGACCAGCTCGTCGCCATCGAGAGCCGAACCATCGACATGGCGAAGAGCCAGCAGACCGCCTACCAGACGCAGCTGAGCGCGGTCGGCGAGATCATGGCGAAGCTCACCGCGCTGAAGAGCGCCGCGAGCGGGCTGTCGAGCGGCGGCGTGCTGGGCGTCACCGCGAACTCGGGGACGACTTCGTTCAGCGCCACGGCATCGTCGTCGGCAGCCTCGGGCCGGTATTCGGTGGCCGTGAGCGAGCTGGCCCAGGCCGCGCGCGCCCGCAGCGCGTCGTTCGCGTCGGCCTCGGCACAGGTGATGGGGGGAACGCTCGACTTCTCGATCGACGGCACCACCACGCAGGTCGCGCTCGATGATGGCATGACGCTCACCCAGGCTGCCGATCGCATCAACAAGTCGGGCATCGCGGTGAGCGCGACGGTGCTCGAGACCAACGGCGCCGCCTACCTGAGCATCACCCGCCGAGACACCGGCTTCGTCGTCGGGCAGCCCGGCTCGAGCGCGCTGCAGATCACCGAGACCTCGACCGGCTCGCTCGGCCAGGCGCTCGGCGCCACCATTCAACAGAGCGCCGTGAACGCGCAGCTCACGGTCGACGGGCTGGCCTTCGAGCGCCGCAGCAACGTCGTCTCCGACGTGATTCCAGGCGCGACGCTCACCCTCAAGACGAAGCCCGGCACCGCCGAAGATCTGCTGCTGACGACGAGCACCAGCGACACCCAGAAGTCGCTGCAGAAGTTCGTCGACGCGTACAACGACGTGATGAAGCTGGTGCGAAAGAACACCAACATCGGCGAGCTGACCGATCGCACCAAGACCCTCGGCGGAGACCCGTCGATTCGCGGGCTCCAGGCGGCGCTGCAGGCGATGGTGGTGAACCAGGGCAACCCCACCAGCTCGGTCCGCACGCTCGCCGACGTGGGCATCAAGACGGGCACCGACGGCACGCTGAGCATCGACGCGGCCCGGCTCGAGAAGGCCATCGGCACCGACGCGGGAGCCGTGAACGCGCTCTTCCAGAATGCGACGACCGGAATGTCGGCCGTCACCACGGCGCTCGTCGATCGCTACACCAGCGGCTCGAGCGCCATCCTCGTGGCGCGGCAGACGGGCATCAACAAGTCGATTCGCACGATGGATGATCGCATTACGAACCTGCAGCTTCGTGTCGATGCCTACCGTGAGCGGTTGGTCTCGCAGTTCACCGCGATGGAGAAGGTGGTCGGCACCTTCAAGAGCATCGGCAACTTCCTGACGTCGCAAGAGAATCAGGGGACGAAGAAATGAATGCAGCCCGCGCATACGCGAGAGCGACCAGCGAGACCGCGTCGAAGGAGCGGCTCATGGTGCTCCTCTTCGAGGCAGCCTTGCGGCACATGCGCGTCGCAGCCGGACACCTCGAGGCGAAGAACGTCAAGGAGGCGCTCCCGCTGCTCACGAAGGCCTCCGACATCGTCACCGAGCTCGCCGCGACGTTGAACCCGCAAGCGGCGCCAGAGCTCTCGGAGACGTTGGGCGCGGTGTACCTCTTCGTCGCCGAGCGCCTCGCCGTTGGTTCGCTGTCGAAAGACGCGCACGCGGTGCGTGAGGCCGAGCGGGCGTTCGCGCCGGTCGTCGAGGGCTTTCAGCAGGCGGTGGCGAGCCTTGCGGGCGGCATGGTGGAGGCCCGGTGAACACCGCGACCGCCCACCTGGTGTCGAAGCTCGAGGCGATGCTCGCATCGCTCGACGCTGGTGACGCCGAGGTCGTGGCCGGTCAGATGGACGAGTTGAGCGCGGCCTTCAGTGCCGTGAAGAATGCCGGGAGCGACCCACGGGTCGTCGAGCTGTTCCTGCAGTGCCAGGGCAAGGCGAACCAGCTGCACGCGCGCCTGAGCGCCGAGCTCGGTTCCCACGCGACCTCGAGACGGGCCGCGAGCGCGTACGGGAGTCAGCCGTGAGTACCGTCACTATCGCCATGATCGTGAAGAACGAGGCCGAGATGGCGCCAGGCTTCATCGAGTCGGTGCGCGGCCTGTGGGACGAGCTGCTCGTCGTCGACACCGGCTCCACCGACAACACCGTCGAGCTGTTCGAGGCTGCTGGCGCGAAGGTGGTGCGCCACGCGTGGGCCGACGACTTCGCCGACGCCCGCAACGTCTCGCTCGCCAACGCCACCAAAGACTGGGTGCTGGTGCTCGACGCCGATGAGCGCGTGTCGCCTGCCTTCGTTCAGGAGTTCATGGCGCGCTGTGACGACCCGACGGTGGGCGCACTCACCGTGCGCATGTCGAACCCCCTGCCCTACGGCCACCGCCGCGAGTCGTGGGTGCTGCGCGCGTTTCGTCGAGACGACACGATTCACTTCCGCCACGCGATTCACGAAGACTGCTCGAGCGACGTGGCGCGCATGCTCTTCAAGTCGAAGACGACGATCGAGCGCGTCGAGGCGCCCGTGGAGCACCTCGGCTACGTGCGCAGCCGCGCGGCGTCGAAAGAGAAGAAGCAGCGCGATCTCGCCCTGCTCCAGAAGTGCCTGGCGGCGAACCCGAACGACTTCTACGCGCACCTGAAGGTGCTCGAGCTCGCGCGGTTCTGGCGTGACAGCGTGCTCTGGCGTGAAGGCGCGCAGGTGGCGATCGACAGGCTCGAGCAGGCGGGGCCCGAGGTGCTGCGCGGCATGCCGTGGGGCGGCGAGCTGATCGCCCTCATCGCCGAGGGGCTCTTCCGCACGAATGGGCCGGCGGGCCTGCTCTTCCTCGACCGCTGGGAGCCGATGGTCGTTCCCGGAGCGCCCTTCTTCCACCGTCGCGCGCAGCATCACGAGGCGAACGGCAACTACGAGGAGGCCGCGAAGGACTTCAGCCGCTGCCTCGAACTGGGCGAACTGCTCGGCGATCACCAGCTCACCGGGGTACGGCCACGCCTGGGCCTGGCTCGACTGGCGTTGATGCGGAGCGCTCCGCTGGAGGCGCTCGAACACGTCGACGCGGCGCTCGAGGTGCAGCCGCGCGATCCTGAAGCGCTCGTCGCCGCGGCGGCGTTGCGGTTGCAGCTCGAAGGCACTGGCGGACTCAACGCGTGGGTCGCTGCGCATGAGCTGCGGCACGGTGATTCACCAGAGCTCTCGTGGGCGGTCGGAGACGCGGCCCTCACCCTGGGACATGTGGCGCAGTCGATCGCGCCGCTTCGGCGTGCGGCTGGCGTGCCTCCCTCGGGGCCAGCGGCACTCCGTCTTGCGCAGGCCCTGCTCGCAGACGGTCAATTGAAGTCGGCCGAGCAGCTCACCCGCAGCCTCTTGAGTTCGGAGCCGGAAGCCGGTCTCGGCGTGCTGGTGTTCGATCTGCTGCAGGGGCAAGACACGGCGCTCGAGCTCGATCTGACGCCCGAGACCGCGCACGCGGCGATGAAGCATTGGGTCGACGCGCTGGTGAAGTCGAAGAACCTCGAGTGGCTCACGACGATGCGGCGCAACGCGATTGCCGTGGGAGAAGTGTTCCCCTGGCTCGACGATTACCTGCGCCGCGCCGGCTGATCACTTCCTGCGGTTCTTCTTCTTGTTTTCCTTCTCGCGCTTCCGACGCTCCTTGAGCGCCTTCCGCTCGGCGTCAGACTGCTTGTTCGCCGCGGGACCCATCGAGTACCCCTGCAACCGGGCCTGCGCGAGCTGCGACTTCGACATCGGCGGCGTGTAGCCCGCAGGCATTCCCGGAATCTGCATGCCCATGCCTGGCATTCCCGGCATGCCCATACCCATGCCTGGTCCGCCCATGCCCATGGCCTGCGCCATCATCGGGTCCTTCGACATCAGCGCGCCCAGGTTCATATCCTTGAGCTTCGACATCTGCGCGAGCTGCTTGAACCCGGGGATGTTGCCGAGCAGGCCGGGGTTCTGGCCGATCGAGCCCATCATCTGCTGCATGACCGAGAACTTCTGGAGCAGCTCGGTCACGTCCTTCACCTGACGGCCCGAGCCCTTCGCGATGCGCTCGATGCGTGAGGCCTTGATGAGCGAGGGGTTCTTCCGCTCCTGCTCGGTCATCGAGTTGAAGAGCGCCTCGATCTTGTCGAGCTCCTTCTCGTCGGGGTTCATCTGCTCGGTCATGTCGCCGAACAGGGGGAACCTCTCGAGCAGGTCCTTCAGCGGGCCCATGCGGCGCACGGTCTGAATCTGCTCGACGAAGTCGCGCATGTTGAAGTTGCCCGAGAGCAGCTTCTTCGCGTCTTCTTCGGCCTTCTTCTCGTCGACGACGCCCTCGAAGTCCTTCATCAGGCCGACGATGTCGCCGAACCCGAGAATGCGGCTCGCGAGGCCGTCGGGACGGAACTCCTCGAGCTTGTCGAGGCCTTCGCCCATGCCGAGGAACTTGATCGGCTTGCCGGTGATCTCCTTGATCGACAGCGCGGCGCCACCACGGGCGTCACCGTCGAGCTTCGTCAAGATGAAGCCGTCGATGGTGAGCCGCTTGTTGAACGCGTCGGCCGTGCGCACCGAGTCCTGACCGATCATCGCGTCGCACACGAGCAGGATCGCGTCGGGCGTCACGTTCGCCTTGATCGCGTCGAGCTCGGCCATCAGCGCTTCGTCGATGGCGAGGCGGCCGGCGGTGTCGATGATCACCGTGTCGAGCTTCTCGGCCTTCGCCTTCTCGTACGCCTTCTTCGCGAGCTCGGGCGGCTGCAACCCGGCTTCGTGGAAGACCGGAACGTCGAGCTGCGCGCCGAGCACCTTCAGCTGATCGACGGCGGCGGGCCGGTAGATGTCCGCAGCCACGAGGAGCAGCTTGCGGCCCTCCTTCTTGAGCTTGTTGGCGATCTTCCCGGTCGTCGTCGTCTTACCGGAGCCCTGCAGACCGACCATCATGATGCCGCTGACGCCCTGGCCTTTGGGCTTCATCGGAATCGACGTGTCGACGGGGCCCATCAGGGCCTCGAGCTCGTCGTGGCAGATCTTCACGAAGTGATCGCCCGGCGCGACCTTCACCTTCTTGCCCTGCTTGTCCGTGACGGTCGTCTGCACCAGCTCGCCGACGGCCTTCTCGCGAACGCGGGCGACGAACTTCTTCACGACGTCGAACGCCACGTCGGCTTCCAGCAGCGCCACACGAATGTCGCGGAGCGACTCGTCGACGACTTCCGACGTCAACTCGGCCTTGCCCATCAGGCGGTTGCGCGCGGCCTTGAATCCCTTCGTTACGGTCTCGAGCATGGGGCGTGCGGTATACCCACATGGCACGAGTGGCGAAACTGGTAGACGCAGCGGACTTAAAATCCGCAGACCCTTCGGTGGGTCATATGGGTTCGAGTCCCATCTCGTGCAAAGCGGCAGATCGGCCCGGGTGACGGTCGACCTGACGACGCCCCCCGACCCGGCGCGTACAGGACCCAATGTTCCCCGTGGATGCGGCCCGTTACGCATTCTTCGTGGGAAAGAGCGTCGCCACCTTCATCTCGAGACCGTCTCCCGTTCCCGGGCACGCGAAGGGCGTGCACCTCGAGCAGGGGCCCCGAGCGGTTCTGCCGATCACCTTTCACGAAGACACGGCCGTCGCCCGCTTCGACAGCATGGACTCGTTCGCCAGGCTGTGGGCCCACTCGATCACCGATGGCTGTCTGCGCCTCGAGGTTCCACTCCCCCGCAACCTCGAGTCGCCCGTCGGCTGCACGCTGCTGATCGGAGACGATCGTTTCCCCGCCCAGCGGCTCAAGGTGCTCGACGAGACGCGCGCGATGGTCGAGCTGATGCCCTCGCCCGCCCTGCTCACCTGCATCGCCCGCCACGCCCGCGAGCAGCACGAAGGCCGGCCAGTGCCCCGCCCGCCAGGCGTCACGCGGCTCGCCGATCGATTCGAGACCGCACTCGACGTGCAGTTCATCGACGTACCGCACCTGGCTGAACGCTTCGCCTCTGACATCTCCCGCGGAGGGCTCTTCGTCGCGTGCACGCCGCAGCCGCCGCTCTGCCAGACGCTCACGCTCCACATGAAGCTGCCCGATGGTCAGCGCCTCGACGTGCCGGTGCAGGTGATTCACCGAGTGACGCAGGGGCCGACGCCGGGAGTCGGCGTGCAGTTCGTCGGCCCGCACGACGAGGTCTTCAAGCCCATCGAAGCGCTGCTCTCGAAGTACGAGACCCGCAAACCCAAGGTGCTGGTGATCGACGACGAGGCGATCTGGCGCTCCACGATCGCGCGCGTGCTCGAGCCGATGGGCGTCGAAGTCGTGCTGGCGAAAGATGGCCGCGAGGGCCTGAACCGGCTCACCGATCTGCTGTTCGAGCTCGATCTCGTCGTGCTCGATCTGCACATGCCGTACATGGATGGGCGCGGCCTGCTCGAGCGCGTTCGCCGTCATGGCAACGAGACCGGGCTTCGGCTGTTCCTCTTCTCGGCCGCGAACCCCGAAGAGCTGCGCGCGCTCGGTGAAGAGTCGCTCGCCAACGCCATCTTCTCGAAGCTCGATCCGCTCGAGAACCTGGTGAAGCGGCTGGCCTTCGAGCTGGGCAAACCGACGCCCGATCTCCGCTGAAGGCGCTCACTCCTTCGGAGCGGGGCCGATCAGCAGGAACCCACCTTCGAGCGCGCGCGTGGGCCTCGTGGCCTGCCAGACCTTCACCTGATCGAGGAACACCTGCGGGTCGTACGGCAGCAGGTCCATCTCAAGGTTCACGAGGGCGATCGCGCCAGGGCGGTTCATGCACTCGAAGTCCGAGAGGGGCAGCATTCGGCGCGAGTACCCGAGGTGTGGGAACAGTGAGGTCTGGGTGCAGACGATCGGCGCCGTCTTCGCCGCTTCCCACGCGGCGGCGAGCTGCGCGTGCTTCGCCCACTCGACCGGAGCCGCGCGCGGATACGACGAGCCCAACACCGCGAACAGCCCGAGCGCGAGCATCACCACACCTTCACGCCACTTCGCCGTCGGCAGCGCACGCCACACGGCCCACGCATCGAGCACGCCGAACACCGCGAACGCGAGCAACGGCAACGCGTAGTAGCCGCCGAGCTCTCGCATCATCGGGTAGTTCGCAGCGCCCAACAGCAGCACCGTCGGAATCAAACCACCCACGGCACGCGGCGACCGGAACGGCACCAGCAGCAACGGCAGGAAGAACGCCCACCAGCGCGAGGTGACGACCTTCACCGCGAGCAACCACGGGTGCGAGAGCATGCCGAGCACGACGGCCTTCGGGGTGTCTCCGAAGTCGCTCCAGAACCCCCAGTACGGCGGCGCCGCGTGACCCGTGAGCCGCGGCTGCAGGAGCCCCACGTACAGCGCGAGCCACGCCAGCGAGACGACGCTGACGAGCAGCGCCTGTCTCCATCGCCAGCGCTCGACCGCCGTCGCCACCAGCACGAAGCCCAGCACGAACAGCACCGAGTCTTCTTTCGTGCACAACAACGCCACCAGCGACAAGCCGACGATCTCGTCGTTGCGCTCGATCCACCCCACGAGGAACCAGAGGGTCAGCAACGGCAGCAGCAGCTCGGGCCGGAAGCCGGCATGCAGTGAGCGGCCCACCCACGCGTTGCTGAGCCAGAGCAGCGTGACCAGCAGCTCGAGCGCTCCGTGGGGCCCACCGCAGGCCAGCCGAACCAGCCGCCGCGCGGGGAAGACGCCCATCCACACGATCAGGGGCGCGCTCACCACGAGCCACAGCGGCGAATCGATCACCTCGTGCAGCGGCACCCACAACAGCAGGATGAAGCTCGAGTGAACGCCAAAGTGGTTCACGTCGTAGATGGGCGAGTAGCCGAGCCGCCCGTGATGCGTGCTCTCGAGCATCCAGTCGAAGATGCTGAAGTCGACGCCGTTGACGCGGAACCCGAAGAACCACGTCAGCCCGATCACCTGCAGCCAGACGAAGCTCGCAAAGAGGAGCGTCTTCCATGCGCGGGGGTCGAGGCCGAGCGCGAAGTCAGCCGGGCGTTTCCACCAGGCGACCAGCAGCAGCAGCGAGATCACGATCTGCGGGTAGTGAAACGAGACGGCGTCTCCGACGAACGGGCCGAGCGCCGCAGCGACCAGCATCGCCACCGCCGCGACCTGCGCCAGCCTGGAGGGAGACAGCCACCGTTCCACGAGCAGGCTCGTCACCGAAAACCGGAGTCAGGGCAAGCGCTTCCAGCCCTCCGATGCGCGAGCGCGCGGGCCGCGTTAGACCGCCAGAGCCATGAAAGACGTCACCATCTACACCACCGACTACTGCCCCTACTGTCGCCAGGCCGAGCGCTTCCTCACCGAGCAGCAGGTGCCCTTCAAGAGCGTCGACGTGACCGGCGACGACGAGATGCGCATGAAGCTCGTCGACATGAGCGGCGGTCGAAAGACGGTGCCCCAGATCTTCATCGGCGGAGCCCCCATCGGCGGCTACTCCGACATGATGGCGCTCCATCAGAAGGGTGAGCTGTTGCCCCTGCTGAACGGGTGAACGCAGCCCGCCCACACGGCCTCACCGGGCGTTTGGAGACTCGCAACCCATCGGTCTTCCGAGGCTTTTCTTGCCTCACAGATGTCACACAAGCCGACTTGTGGACCCACCGATCATCCATGTTACTCAGGTGGTGAGTGCCGGCCCGTTCGCCGTCCTCCCGACACAAGATTCGTGGTGCCCCACAGGCCCCGAGGGCGTGCTCGAGTGAGGAAAGCAGAACAGGCCGGCACTCGTTTTGTTTGGTGCCGCGGAGGGGACTCAATGCGGGCGTTGCTGCTGTCGCTGGCGCTGCTGGGAGCGGTGGGCTGTTCGGGCCTGAACCGGGTCGTCAAACCGCCTCCGCAGCCGCTCGAGCTGACGACCGTCTTCGTCTACCCGGTCACCCTCAACGGCATGGAGCGCAACGCCCCGCGCGTCTTCGAGCTCTCGCAGCGCGCGCTCGATCGTGCGGTGAAGGAAGGCGGCGAGAAGCTCGCGTTCTACGGCCCGCTCGAGTTCAAGGTGATGAAGCCCGAGGTCGACAACGCGTGGGTCGCGACCGATGCGATTCCGGTGCTGGTGCGCTCGGGGTCGAGACCTGATCAGGGCGCGGCGCTGCGCATCACCGTGGAGCGACGCGTCGCGAGCTCGAGCACCCTGACCGAGACGAAGAAGGGCGCGAAGGCCACCTCGAACGAAGAGACGACCTGGCTCGTTCATGCCGAGCTGCTGCATCCCTCATCGACCACGACGCTGATCGAGCTCTCGGGCCAGGTGCTCTTCGATCCGTTCGCGACCCCGCCGCCCGAGGCCGAGTGGGATCCCGCTCCGCAGCTGAGCGCGCTGGTCGACTCGATCGTCACCGCCGCGGTGAAGCACGCGCTCGATCATGCAGGCACCCGCTCCACCCTGCCCCTCGGGGCTGCGACCTTCGCCGTCACGCCGGCGACTGCGCAGTGGTTTCCCGAAGCCGCGAGCGATGCCGAGGCCGACGCGCTCCAGCGAGAGATTCAGCTGCAGAACAAGGCGCGGCTGCTCGCTCCCGGAGTCACCGAAGCGCAGGCGACGACCCTGGCGAAGGCGATCGCCGGTACGGCGGTGCTCGTCGGTGACGGCAAGCTGCAGCCGGGCGATGTGGTGCTGAAGGTCGATCAGGTACCGGCTCTGCCGAACGTGCTCTCCCGGATTCGCTTCAAGCAGGCGCCGGCCGAGCTCGAGGTGAAGCGCGCCTCGGGCGCGGTCGAGCCGCTCGTCTGGCCGTGATCAGTTGAGCAGCGTGGGCTTGCCCGAGGGCGGCCCCGACGTCATGCCCATGCGCGTACGCATGTACTTCTCGATCACGCTCAGGAGCCCATCGAACGCGTCTCGCATCGCCCACGCCTGGTGATCGACGTCCGAGAGCCCGCCCGCCTTCTTGAGCCCGTCACGCAGCGCCGTCTGCACGCCAGGGCAATCGGGGCGCGCGTCGATGAGCTGCTTGGCCACCTGCTGGTAGAGCCGGTAGCACTTCTCGATGTCGCCCTCGTTGTACGCGGGCGCGCCTTGCGAGATCACGCCAGCGATCGCCTTCGTGGTCGCCTCGAGCCCGGCCAGGTTCGAGCCCTCGAGCAACGACAGCGGGTGCTGCGGAATCTGGCGCGTCGGCCCCCGCCTGGGCCGGTTGAGCACCGAGAGCGGCAGCTGCTGGTTCATCGGCATCAGCGGCTCGATGTGCTTCCAGGGCACGCCCAGCGCCACGACGCCATCGTCACTCTCGGCCATCGTGACGATGCCCAGCACCGAGCCATCGGCGCCCACGAGCGGCCCACCGGAGGCGTCGGAAGGAACAGGCCCCTGCATCGTGTAGACGGTGAGCCCGGGCCCGATCACCTGCGGGTTGCCGAGCACGCCTTCGACCCAGCGCACGCGGTCTTCGCTGGGCACCAGGCCGAAGACGAACACCTTCTGACCCTCTTCCGCGATCTTCGAGCCCGCCGGCTTCACCGGAGACGCGTCGAGCAGCCCGACGTCGAGGATCGCCAGGTCGCGCTTCACGTCGACCGCACAGACGGCCTGCACGGGGAGCCGGCGCCCATCGGCGAGGTGCGCGACGATCGTCTTCTCGTTCGCCACCACGTGGAAGTTGGTCACGATGCGCCCGTTGGGCGCGACGAAGCCCAGCCCGTAGGCGCGCTCGAGCTCGAGGACGACGATCGCCGTGGCCGCGTCCAACGGAGTCATCTGCCGCGGCCCTCTGGTGACTGAAGCATCCGACACTCCACGCATGGGCCGGCCCCATGCGATACCTGACTCATGCCCGAACCGCGCCCGTGGAACCTGCTGCGAACCAGAGCCGTGAGGGACTTTCGCATTTTCACAGCCAGCACGCTCGACGTCACCGACCCCCGAACGGGTACCGAGTACGTCCGTACGGTCCTCCAGTGCCCCGACTGGGTCAATGTGGTCGCCCTCACCCCCGATCAGTCCGTGATCCTGGTGCGGCAGTTCCGCTTCGGCACCTGGTCGAACACCCTGGAGATCCCCGGAGGCATGGTCGACCCCCACGAGACCGACGTTCAAGCCGCCGCCATGCGGGAGCTGGAAGAAGAGACCGGCTTCGTTCCAGGCTCAGTGGAACTGCTGGGCGTCTCGCACCCCAACCCCGCCATTCAGACGAATCGGCTGCACAGCTACCTGGCGCGTGACTGCCGCAAGGTTCACGACGGCAAGCAGGACGGCAGCGAAGACATCGAGCTGGTGCTGGTCGACCGTCAGCGCGTTGCCGAGCTGGTGAAGCGCGGCGAGATCTCGCACTCGCTGGTGCTCGCCGCCTTCCTGTTCGACAGCCTCGGGCCCCGCGCGCTCACTTCTTGAAGAGCTTCACCAGGCCCATGTCGGTGGCCGCGACCCACGTGCCATCGGGTGAGATCGCCACGGCAGCCTGCTGCTGGGTCGTGAACGTCTTCACCACGGTGGCCTTCGCCACGTCCCACACGCGAATGGCCTTGTCGGCCGACGAAGTGACCAGGAACGCACCATCGGGCGTGAGGCCGGCCGACATCACCTCGGCGGAGATGCGCTTCTCGGGCATCGTGTTGTCGATCTTCGGGCCCGCCAACGTGATGGTGCGCTTCCCCGTCTTCGCGTCGAAGCCGAGCACGTCGGGGTTCTTCTGGCTCCAGCTCAGCAGCACGCTGGCGTCTTTCGAGAGCAGCAGTGAGCCGAGCAGGTTGTCGGTCGCGAGATCCTTCTTCTGCTTGCCGGTCTTCAGATCGATCGACTTGAGGTGGTGATCGGCCGACGAGACGAGCGCTTCTTTGCCGTCGGGCATCATCACCACCGAGTTGGCGCGCAGATCGAACAAGCGCTTGCCGTCTTTCACCGAGTGCAGCGCGCCGTTGCCGTTGAAACCGGTGACCGCCACGCGCTCGCCCGTGAAATCGAACGCCACCTGGGCAATCGCGTCGGGGTGCAGCCACGTCTGCAGCAGCTTGCCGCCCGGCAGCTCGACGACCCGAACCTCGAGCGACGAGTCTCCGATGGCCAGCCGCTTGCCGTCGGCCGAGAACGCGAGCGCGATGGGCTGCTGCTTGGCGTCAGGCACGGTGAGGGTGACGGCCCCGCTCTCGAGATCCCACACACGCACGGTCTTGTCTCGGCTGCCCGAGGCGAGCGACTTGCCGTCAGGGCTGAAGGCCACCGAGATGACCGCGTCGGTGTGGCCCCGAAGGAGCGCGGGAGAACCCGGCAGCAACGGGTCGACGGGAATGGCAGCGAGCAGCAGCGAGAACACCAACGACGTCATCACTTCCTCCTCGACTTGAGCTTCGCCTCACCCACTTCTTTGCGGGTCCACACGCCCGAGCGCCCACCACTCTTGTGCTCGAGCTGCACCGACTCGATGACCATGCCGCGGTCGATCGACTTGAGCATGTCGTACACCGTGAGCGCCGCGGCCGAGACGGCGGTGAGCGCCTCCATCTCGACGCCGGTGCGGTCGACTGTCTTCACGGTGACCTTGATGTCGACGCCGACCGAGCCTGCCGAGAGATCGACCTCGACGCCCGACAGGCCGATCGGGTGACAGAGCGGAACGAGCTCGGGGGTGCGTTTGGCCCCCATGATCGCGGCGACGCGGGCTGCGGCCAGCACGTCGCCCTTCTCGACCGTGCGATCACGAATGGCCGTCAACGCCGCGCTCGACATGCGCACCCGGCCCTTGGCCACGGCCACCC